>JAUHWE010000086.1 GCA_030424825.1 Verrucomicrobiia bacterium | reverse complement strand
GCTTATGGAGGAGGGAAAACCGGATGAAGCCATTTCCATGTTCGAGATTTGCCTGAAGAAAAAGCCAGACTGGATGCTCGCTTCGATTCTGAAAGCGAAGTGCTTGATAGCCGCAAACCGGAAAGGAGAGGCAAAGTCCGAGCTGCATCTTGCCCTTAAGCTCGCCATTGAGCAGGAACACGAAGGGCCTGAATCCGAAGTCAGAAAACTGCTCGAGACGCTCTCCCAAGCTTGAGAGTGTTCATTCCGAGTCCGGAGGGACAAGGGTGCCGACTTGCATCGATGTTAGGCCCCGCAACGAAAGGAAACTTGACTTGACTTAGATTAGGAGCACTTTTTCCTCCCTTTCTAGCGGTTGCCAGGGTAGCTCAGTGGTAGAGCAGGAGACTCATAAGCTCTTGGTCGGCAGTTCAAATCTGCCCCTTGGCACCATTTTCGCCGAAGTCATTCGCATTCGAGGCTTCCCATTAATTCTAGAAGCAGACCTCTAACCATGGGGATTGAGTATCGGCATGGGTCAGCCGGCCTCTCTTTTGGGCCAATTATCTTAAAATGCCAACTCGCCTTGCGAATACCGTTTTTTCGCTTCCTCGAGATGGGTTTTCATCTCCATTTCCTCAAGAATCTTGAACATCCTATCCGGATCAACGTTTCCTGACGGGATGGACTCTGGGCCGCAATTCGGGTCAAACGTGATGATCTTCCTGTTGAGAGCCAACTGTTCACTCATAGTCGGGACTATTTCCTGAAAGCGGACCGGTTTGAGATTGCTCGCATTCTTAGCAACCCCTTCAATATCGCTGTATTCATTAAGCCACTTCACCGCAGTTTTAGGGCCCACACCCGGAATTCCTGGAATATTGTCAGACACATCACCGATCAGGGACAAATAGTCCGCAATCTGAGAGGTCTTAACTCCGAACTTAGCCTCCACTCCCTCAGGGTCCAGCACTCGCCAGCCGAGCCTTGGATTTGCCGTGGGAGGTGGCAGCAACATATGGATACGATCGGTCACGGACTGGGCGAAATCCTTGTCAGCACTCACGATCATCACATGGGCATCCGCTTCCCTCGAACAAATTCGATTTGCATAGGCAGCAAGAATATCGTCGGACTCGACCCCGTCTTCTTCGTAAATCCCATAACCCATCGCTTGCGTAAGCTCTTTTATTATTGGAACCTGCTTTTCGAATTCCTCAGGAGTTTCACCACGGTTTGCCTTATATTCCGGTAGCAATGCCAGTTTCGCCTGGGCGCCGCCAAGATCGAAAAAGACGATTGTCTCGTCCGGCTTCTGGTCATCGACGAGTTTCCACATCGAACGAACCCATCCATAAAGAGCGTTGGTCGGAAATCCATCGGAACGCGTTAATTCACGAACGGCATAAAAGGCGCGGAACGCCATATTGAATCCGTCAACGAGCAGGTATTTAGGCATAAGCAGATCCTCGCGCAACCGAGCGAGGAAGCGCAAATATCAAATGCTACTATGCCAATGGGAACGGAGCAGGCGCCAGCTATTGGCTCCGCGACTCGCTTCCACCTGGTGTTACGATCGTGGGATTCTGGAAAAGCGCTCCTGGCTGAACTCCTCGAAGGGTCTGCCGCTTGGGCGATCCACCTGGACTCACCAGATTGGCCGTAACGAAAATCAGCAGATTTCGTTTGGATGACGTCTCTCCTTCGGAACGGAAGAAACGTCCGAAAAAGGGCATGTCTCCAAGAAAGGGCACTTTGTCATTTACCGTGATAACATCCTCGCGGGTCAATCCGCCCATTACTACAGTTGCTCCGTCCCAAATCGTAACCTTGGTCGAAATTTCCCGGACGGAGAAAATGGGCTGATAGAATCCTGAAGGCACCTTCACGGTTCGGTCTGCCGTCAATGCAACACTTGGACCTCCATATTCAACAAATCCTTCAAACTCGGTCACACTGGGATTAAGCTCCAATGTAATGCTGTAGTCATCTTCTTCGACGATGGGCGTTACCGAGAGCTCAACCCCTATGTTTCGCGTCTCGAAATCTTCCGGCGTACCGGGAGTGATCGTTACGCCCGCAGCCCCACCGCCATTGATACTGCCGCTGGTGTTTCCCACATTACTTTCAGTGTCCGTATAACGGGTAGGATAGCGAAACTCCTGACTGACATTTATCTCGGCCTGATTGCCGGAAAGCACAGTTACCTTAGGAGCGCTCAAAAGATCCGATCCGGATGTTTGAGAAAGGGCACGAACGGCGACATCTAAGCTCATTTTTCCGATGCTACCAAAAATGGTAGTCAATGGTTCGCTACCAACTCCAAGCGGCACACCACCCGGAATATCAGGAGGGGTAATCCTCTCAACTTCCAGTCCGTCGATCAAAATCGCGCTCGATACATTTGAGGGGGAGCTGGTATCAGAGAGACTTCTAAGTGAACTCCGGTAATCCTCTCCCGTTCCCGTTGGATTGTTACTATTCCTGCTGTCACTATGCGTCAGCACCCAATCAAACCCCAACTCTTCGATGGTCCCTTCCTGGACTTCAAGAAACTTGGCCTCAATCTCGACCTGCTTTACATCGGTATACCGATTAAGTATATTTCGGATACGCTCAAGGTTGCGGGTTGTCTGAGTTACGATCATCGCTGATCCATCGTAGGCCATCGTGCTGCCTTCAGTATTGCTAAAGTCTACACCCGCTTGTTGCAGGAAGTTCTGGATTGTAAATGCGTCCCCTGCCATTCCTCTCGCAGGTGAGGATGTGCCGCTATTTGAAGCAAATGGATCCGCGTCAAAAGCGCTTTCCGTCGACGAACCCGATATCCCGGTCATTCGAATCACCGTAGACCTCGACACCGGAAACACTTCCGTATTCAGATTTCTATTCTCTCCCCCAGGACGTAGTACGACTGCGTCTTCCTGGATCTCGTACTGAAACCCAACTGAATCCACGATGAAATCCAGAATCCGCCGAAGTGACAAATGGCGCAGCGTGATGTTTACGGTGGGATTAATTCGATCAGGATCAAGTAGAACCAAATTCACCCCGGGAGCTCCGATATCCGTGTTGTCAAAGTCTTCCGAAATCGCGCTGAGCGTATTCACCGCCTGATTGAGGGGAACCTCCGTGAAATTAACATTGGCAATGACGATCCGGTCCAACTTCTGCAACAATGGTGCTGGTCCCAATACAGTTGGGTTCACATCTGGACGCTCTTCGTAAATGCCGGGACGCTGCCAGGCGCTGGAAACCTCTTCTAAAAGCTGCTCTCTTGATTTCAACTTGTTTAGGTAGGCCAAAGACTGCCGCTCTTGGGATATTTTCACCAGAAAGCTCTTGGCCATAGCGCTATTGGGATCGAGTGCCTCGATCTGTTTAAAGGAAGACTCGGCTCCATCGATGTCACCCGCGATGAATTGGCTCCGGCCACGAAGGGCCAAGGCATCAATCTCCTGCTGCAAGTTCACGAAATCCGGACTGATCTGGTCAATTGGCAATATCCCATTTGAACCTTCCGCTGCGGACACCCGTCGCGCATCGCTCGTCGACTGCTTTCTTAGGATCTCCCGCTGGTCACGCTTAAGCTCATCGATTAGGGTTTGCGTCAACGGATTGGGATCCAGCATTCCAATGGCACTGTCTATCGTTTTAAGGGCCAGTGGATAGTCCCCACGCTTGCTCTGCCTGAGCGCGATTTCCCTGATTTCCCGGGCGCTCACCATTGATTTTTCAATACGCTCTGCTTCTAGCCTTGCGAGGTATTCCGCCTCGCTTTGCAGGGCGGCTCTTCGATCCGCAGCTGCCGTGGCCGCATTCGAACTCCCAGCATTGTCCTTGTCAGCTATCATATTATTGACGCTCTTAAGGATACTTTGCACCGAACGGTCACCTGGCGTGATTTCCAGGAGTTGGTTCAAACGCTCACGGGCTTTCTCTAAGTCTCCTGAATCCCGGGCCTGCAGCGCCTCAGACATCAATCTGATTTTGGTATCAATCTCACTCTGCCCCTGGGAAGAACTTATCGAGACGATCGAAATCATCGCCACTAGTGTGCATGCAGCGAGTTTCGAGAAATTTAATTTTAGGTTTTTCATAGACGTGGGCACTCAGGTTGGGAAATTAGCTATTGGGTTTCGGCGAAACGATTTTTGGCCTAATCGCAAAAGGACTATAAGGATCTTGTTTTTGGTTACCTTGATTCAATAAATCGTAAGCTGAGGAAGGTTTGAGCAGTTTTGAAAGTCGCTTCCCGCCATCAACAGAAATTTTAGTTACCATCGCTTCGGGAGGACTATGGGAAAGCGCTCCGATCACATATGAGCTGTCTTCCAATTCAACCTGGCTGCCTTCTTGAACCACATAGACTTCCCCGTTCTCAGTCGAGCGAACTTTTGCCTCCAAGTCAGAGAAGATTTTAGTTTCCAGGTTCGTCAGATAGATTTCCTCATTACTTTCATAATCGAGCAACCGAGCCACCCCGACCTTCTCGAATACTGGCATGCTTCCTTCCTGCTCCACTTCCATCTGCTTCACCTCAAACGAAAGCACCTTTACACCGGCCTCGACCAGCAACTTGCCCGCCTTGGCGAGTAGGAGCTCATTCGTATTAAGTAATTCGAAATAGGCCATGTAGTTGCCTTCCTCACCCGCATAACCGACTAACTGAAGTCGGTAGGGACGTTGCCGGACTTCTACGAGCTCGATTTCGAACGCTTTCCACGGATCCTTAGCGTTCTTGTTGGTTATCTCCGGCGAAGTCACCGTAAACTCCCTCGAGGCTGGATTGTAGTATAGCACTGGGGGAGTGAAAACATCAAAGACCCAGTTCTCTCCCCGGGATTGCGACTGAGGTAGCGCCCAGGAAATTGACTTGGGGATATGTCGATCGACCACGTAAGACTCCACATCCACCTTGTTCTCTGAAAGCATCGGAGTATCCTGCCTAGATAGCGTATCTAAACTTTTGACACTCTTGATGCTCATTATCCCCATGAGGAGAAAAACGATCATCGCGACCAACAGGATAAACTTATCCAAAAACTCTGATAGACTAAACCTAAACATTGCCACTTCCCTTTTTCACAACCTCTGAATCAGTCAATACGGTACTATCAGCGAATTCAAGAAACTCCAACGTCACACTGAAATGCGATTCATTTTCCGAGATTATCGGTACCTGAACCGCCGATGACTGCACACTCAAGCTTTCCTCATTCAAAAATGGATTCTTTATAACCGACTTGCGGCCCTCGTCAGACCCAGACTCGCGATTGAGCTTCACATCGATTTCATGGATGGAAAACGGCAACGAAGAACCGGTGATTCGGTTGAGAAAACCTCTCATTGCCAATGATTGGCCCTTAAATTCCAACCGGAAGGCTAAAGAGTCGAAAGAACCTGTGCTACGAACTGCACTCGCGCCTTTCAGGCTAAAGAAATCGCCCCTCGAAACCGCGTCTCCTTTTACATTCACAGGTGTCTCGGCATTACTGGAACCTTCGCGTTTGATGGAGACGAATTCGCGAATTCCCGAGTCGAAGAGAGCTTGCAGCAACGCTTCCATGATCTTGGTCTGTCTATGAACGCGTCCAATCTCTTCATTCGAGGGTCCTACGTTCTCGTATTGTCTGAAGCCAAATCGGCTTCCCTCGACTATCTTCACGCCACTACTAATTGCGAGCCTTCGGGTATCCTCCACGTATTTGGCGATCATGAAAAAGGCGTCGTTGCTGTCCGTTGGAGGTTTTCCGAAAAACAAGTCTTCGTCGTAGGTGCTTAGATTCAGGGAAGATTGGGACTTTCTAAACTCCTCCATCAGCTGCTCGTAATTTCGGTCGAGCACCGCGAGATTCGCCTTTGTGGGAGCCGGAGACCGACTCAGAAAAAGCTGCAATTGCTTATTCTTGGACTCATACTGCTCCTTCAAAGACGCCAAGCGCTCGGCGTCTTTGGATGTGTACAGCATCCCCCCGACCGCGACTGCCAAAAGGAGCCCTAAAGTAAAATAGAAAAAAGGATTTCGTTTTATCCAGAACATCGCGTTAAAGGGGCCTTGCCGAATCGACCACCAGAGTAAAATTAAATTTCAAAATACCGGGTACATTGTTGTCGAAACGTTCGTTTTCCAAACCCTCGACAAATTCGGACGCCGCAAAACTGTCCAATAGGGCCGATACTCGCCGGTTCGACTCTTGGCTCACAGTGGAAAGCGGATTGGATACGTCGAGCAAACGCCCTTCCAAATGAAGGCGGACTTTGCCCGGTTCCGAGGCATTTGCGCTGTTTCGTGTGGAGTTGAATCGATTTGAGGTATTCGCGGTTAGTGTAACGGGACGCGCCACTTCAATCCGGTCAATCCAGACATCTTCCACGTCGTCGAGTCTGGACTGAATATCGTTCAGAAAATTTATCCAGTTCGACCGGGTCTCGGCTATCATGCTCGCCTCTCCAATCACATTTCTCAATTTCTCGATGTCGGCGATTCGATTGTTAATACGTGTATTGAGCTCTCTAAGCGGGATCACTTTCGTATCCAGATTACGAATCTCTTCCTCGTAGCGCTGAGCGGCTATTTTCGTATTGACCAATGGCAATGCAATAGCAGCGCAAGCGACCAGTCCGGCGAACAAGTAGTAAGGCTGTTGCCGCTTGAACCTTCGCTGCCAGAGAATGCTTCTCGGGAGCAAGTTTATCTGAGTCGAATCGGGCAAAAAGCGCCCAATCGCGATTCCAATGGCTTCCGCAAGGAAAACCTTGTCGGCCTCCAAGGTTATATCCGGACATTCGCCAGAAACTCGGACCTCCTTCAACGGATCGAATCGACCAACCGGGATTCCCAGACGGTCTCGCAATCCGCTCTGTAAATTCGGTACCAACGAGCCCCCTCCCGTGACAAAGCATCGAACCGGCTCCTCTTCGTATCCGTGATTCTTGTAGATCGCAAGAGTCCGGCTGATTTCTACGTTTAGCTTCTTGAGGAAATTCTCTTGGGCCTCCTGGAAGGCTACGTGCTCTCCAGTCGGAAGCGGGTCCCCTGCGATCGCCGTCCGTTTGATCTTTTCGGCATCATCGAAGGGCAAATCCAAGGCTCCCCGAATTTCCTGAGTGACGGTGTTTCCCCCAAGAGAAACGTTCCGGGAATAGAATTTCGTTCCGTTGAAGAAAATGATGTCCGAAGATTTCGCTCCGATCGACAACAATAGGGAGCAGCCCGTCGCTTCGGGCTCGTTAAACCGGAAAGCGTTAATCAGGCCAATGAATGTCGGTTCGATAACGTCGGGATCCATTTTGGATTCCTTGCCATAGAGCGAAAGCGACTCCACGAGCTCTGACTTGGACGCGGCAATGACCGTTTCGAAATCGAGATCATCTTCGTCGATAAGGTAGTCATCCCAGGCGACATCCGCAATGGGATAGGGAATGTTCTGCTTGGCCTCGAACGCGACCACCTTTTCGCGTTTTTTAACCGGCACTTGGGGAATCTTGAGATACTTTGTCAGCACCAGGTTTCCGGGAAGCGCATAGCCTACGGGCATGTCACCCTTGAATCGCGACCGGACGTCGTTGAAGGACTGAGACGCCGCCTTCAACCAAAGCAACGGCTCGCTAAACGAAAGATCGAGTTCCTTCCTCCAGTAGTTGATCAGCTCGCAGCGCCCGCTCGTGTTCATCGATAGGTGCACGGCAGCGATGTGGCTAGAGCCACAGCTTACGACTAGATAGTGAGGAGGTCTCATTCGTGATTCTTTACTATTTTTTGAAATGGCTTGGGCCGGTACAAGAAAAAACGGTCGATCTCCGAGTGTTTACACCCATGGCTGAATCTGCATAACCCTCACTTGCTTAACAATATGTCACGAAATTGATCGCGGCATCCTCAAAACAGAAATTTAAACCCGCGACCGGTGAGTAGATTTACTCATCCGACGCACCTCACCTACCCAAAACGAACTTCTATTGCTTCCTCAATCTCTACACGGAGAATCAAGGAATCAAGACTGGAGTCTCCAAATCCCGGTAATTTGGAGATTCGCGGGGATAGGCGGTGAGAAAAGGTGTCTTGAACTGCGGCAAAAGTATCCCGTCATTTCGGGAAGACTCTTCTTCGATTCGTTTCAGGAAACTATCCTTAACTTGCGGTCTTTCCAACTGGCGCGAGACACTTTCAAAAACGGGTTTTCCAGATCGTACCAGCTGAACCAGAAAAGAGTGGACCTCTTTTCGAATTCGATCCCTTTCGACAATCTCAGGAGGTAAATAGAAGCGGACATAATGCCGACCCTCTTTGAGCGAAACCAAAGAGGCCTGGGAACGAAAAAATTCAAAGGATTTTCCTGATTCGCTTTCCGACTCAATCCCCAGCATCAGTTTTACCACCAAATCGTCCACGTAGCTAGGGTTCTTGCGCGTTGAATCCTGCGAATCGCGCCTTACTTCGACCTCTATCGAGCACTCCAACCAGTCTCCAATTGAGGAATTCCTGTCTACTCGATTGAATTCGATCTCCCGAATGCTCACCGAACCTTCCGCTAAAAGTGGAAAGAAGAGGACCAGCGCTAAGCCGAACAAGCTGTATGGACGAGGCATTATCGTTGGTTAGCGAAACGATCGATCTCCCGCAAGACTTTGCGACCTAATCCGCGTCTTTTTGATTCTCGCTTTCCGCTTGACGCTCCCAATTCTGTTCCCTGCCTAAACCTACTTTGCCAAGCGGTGAAACAGTAGGGCAACGACTTCTGGTATCCTGCATAAATGGATCAAAATAAAAACGCGGCCCACCCGGAAGTCGTTGCCCGACCCGCAAAACAACCATTTTAATTTCATATAATACATCGAAAGGCCGCCAAAAACTCATGCAATACAAGATAAGCGTCCTGATTTTCATACGAAATGAGCAAGGAGAGTTCCTGATGCTTCAACGGAAAAAGGCTCCCAACCAAGGGCTCTGGAGCCCGATTGGGGGAAAACTCGAAATGGAGACGGGCGAGTCACCCTATCAATGTGCCGTTCGCGAAACCTACGAGGAAATCGGTCTGAAAATCGAGACTTCCCAACTCCACCTTTTCTGCATGATCGCGGAAAAGGCATACGAAGCCAGCAATCACTGGCTGATGTTTCTTTTCGACTGCAAGGTACCGATCCCCAAACTTCCGGAAACCATCGAGGAAGGAGCGTTTTCATTCTTTTCTAGAGACGAAATCAATACCTTGCCCATCCCCGAAACCGATCGGAACGGGCTCTGGGACATCTACGACAAGTATCGTGACAGTTTCGTTTCCGCCCGAGCGAACTGCCAACCCAGCCACCCATTGGAAATCGTCGTCGAACAAATAATCGAGGGCTCCCAAGGGATTCCCTGACCCCGTCATTGCCCATAAGAAACTCCTCGATCTGCGATATGCCCTTGATCATTGGAGAAAATTGCCATCATTGTTCCGGCTCAAATTCGAATATATTCAAATTGTGACAAAATCCACCGAACCAAAGAAATCCGCGCGACCCAAGCCAACAAAGGCAAATCTCGCTAAAGAAGCCAAAACTCCCGCCAATGCCAATCTGACGGATGACGAGCTGATTGGATTCTACCGCGAAATGGTCCGTATCAGGCGATTCGAGGAAAGATCGCTCCGGGCCTACCAGCAGGGAAAAATCGCAGGTTTCCTACACCTCTACATTGGGCAGGAATCTATCGCGGTGGGCTGCGTCTCATTGATGGATGAGAACGATCATGTAATTACGGCGTATCGCGATCATGGACACGCGCTGGCGGTAGGCATGAGTATGGATGAATGCATGGCTGAGCTCTTCGGGAAAGCCACGGGCTGCTCCAAAGGGAAAGGAGGCTCGATGCACTACTTTGACCCCAGCAAAAACTATTGGGGGGGACACGGAATCGTCGCGGGACAGACCCCTTTGGGGGCAGGTCTCGCGTACGGACTAAAATACCAAGGTAAAAAAGGCTGTGCCCTCTGCTTCCTCGGCGACGGCGCCATCAATCAGGGCGCCTTCCACGAATCGATGAATATCGCCGCTCTTTGGGATCTCCCGGTCGTCTACATTATCGAAAACAATGGCTACTCGATGGGGACCTCCCAAGAACGGTCCAGCGTCCATCCCGAAATCGGGATCGCAGCACGAGCCGATGGATACAACATGAACTGGGCGAAAATAAACGGGGAATCCCTTTTCGATATCCGCGAGGGCGTCAAGAAAGCCATGGATCTCGCCAGAGACGAATCAAAGCCCTCACTCCTCGAGATTCACACTTACCGGTACCAAGGGCACTCTATCGCCGATGCGAATCACAAGAAATACCGATCCAAAGAGGAAATCGACGACTACCGCAAGAACCACGACCCCATAATCCTCTACCGCGAATTTCTCCTTCAATCCAAATTACTGGACGAAGACGGGATCAAGAAGATTGATACGGAAGCAAAAGCCGAAGCTGAAAAGTCAGCCAAGTTCGCCGAGGAAAGCGACTTCCCTGTGGAAGCGGACATCCTGAAGGACGTCTATTGGGAAGAGGATAACCCTGACGAAAAACTTTCGGGAGGGAAAATTTTCTTCAACGATTGATTGCGTATCCTAAAGCCAGTTACGTCGCATCAACTTAAAAATATTTGTCATGCCAGAAATCAGTTACCGTCAAGCGCTCAAAAACGCGATGATCGAAGAGCTCAATCGCGATGAAAACGTTGTCATTATCGGCGAAGAGGTCGCTCAGTACAACGGAGCCTACAAAGTCACCGAGGGCCTCCTCAAGGAATTTGGCCCCAAACGCATTGTCGACGCCCCTATTAGCGAAGCAGGGTTTATCGGAATGGGGATTGGCGCATCAATGCTAGGAATTCGCCCCGTCATGGAGCTAATGTTCTGGAGTTTCGCCTACGTTGCCTGGGATCAGATCATCAATAACGCCGCAAGTGTACGCTACATGTCGGGAGGGAAAATCAACGTACCCATCGTCATTCGCGGACCGGCAAACGGTGGAACCGGCGTAGGAGCGACACACTCGCACACTCCAGAAAACTTTATCGCCAACACGCCCGGTTTGAAAGTGGTGTGCCCATCGAATCCCTACGATGCCAAGGGCCTCCTCAAAACCGCCATTCGCGACAACGATCCCGTCTACGTCATGGAAAGCACGATCATGTACAACGACTTGGGCGAGGTTCCAGACGAAGACTACACGATCCCTCTCGGCAAAGCCAAAGTGAAAAGGGAGGGCAGTGACATCTCACTCATTGCCCACGGTCCTTCCGTACTGGTTTGCCTCAAAGCGGCAGAAATCCTCGAAGCGGAACATAACATTAGCGCCGAAGTCGTCGA
>JAUHWE010000085.1 GCA_030424825.1 Verrucomicrobiia bacterium | reverse complement strand
AAAGCCGGTGATGACCCCCGACACTCGGTTGGCGGTGATCTTTTGCAGCCACCCTTTCAGGCGTTCGCCAGCGACCTTCTGCAAAGCCTCCGACATGACCTTCATGCCAAAGAGGAACACGCCCAAACTGCCTAAAATCATGAAGAATAAGGACATGGACTTTGTGATTACGGGAGGTGGCCGCGGAACGGAAATCCGAGGTTGAATGACCCAAATACGGTGTACGGTCCCGATGCAATCGAATTGTTATTTTTTCGGCCAGAGGGCTCTTTCCCGTCGAGTTCAAGAGGAGGGGCCTGGCGATGAAAAGGGACGAAAAACCGGTTTCAGACCAAAAATTTGAATTTAGTAGCGACCTTGGACCGTCTAATGGTATGAAAACGTTGAACACACTATGAAAAAACTCGTTCTAATCCTTTCACTTGTGGGAATCTTGTCGGCAACGTCGGCCAGCGCGGAAAACCTGTTTTTTGAAGGTGACCTCGCGGCCGCTCAGAAAGAAGCGAAAGCTTCCAGCAAACTCGTGATGATTGACTTCAAGGCAGAGTGGTGTGGCCCTTGCAAAATGCTGGACCGGATCACGTGGAAAGATGAGAACGTCATTTCATCCGTCAAAGGAAAGGCCGTGGCCGTTAAAGTTGATGTGGACGAGAACCGGGAACTCGCGTCTAAGTATGGTATTCATTCGCTACCTACGGTAATTTTTGTGGATGGTGAAGGGAATGAAGTTTCTCGATTCATCGGCTACCGAGACGCGGAAGGATTTTTGAAGGAATTCGGCAAACTCGGGAACTCGTAGTCGTTTCGATTGTTGCTCGGGAGACGCAGAAGAAATCAAGGTCGTGTCCTAGAGCTTCTTTATAGACTGCTTCCGTTCGATTCCGCCGCTGCGTTTCCGTTCTTGCGTTCTTTGAGCAGCTTTGGCTTTTTCTTCCGTCATTGATGGCCGAGATGGGCGCCATCCCTTGAGTAAATTCCAATCAACTATTTCATGAGTGCAGCTGCTGAATCCACAGAATCCGAGTCCGAGTTTGGGAAGAGTAATCCTTTTCCTGCTCCGCTTTTAAAAAAGTACAACCTGAATGGCGACGGATCGGCCAAAGAGACGATCCATGCGGAGATCTCGATTGAAGGTTCTGGGTTTACTTACGATGCTGGGGACGCATTGGCGGTTGTGCCCCAGAATGCGCCCGACCTTGTCGACGCCTTTCTTGAGGCGACCGGTCTTGAGGGTTCTCAAGAGGTGACAGTCGGTGAAGAGGTTATCTCGTTCGCGGACGCGCTTCGCGACAAGTTTGACTTGCGCGTTGTGACCAAGGTGGTTCTGACCAAATATGCGAAAGCGGCGGATCTGGGTGAACTGCTTGTGAAATGCGCGGATCGGGAATGGGTGAAAGAATACACCTGGGGACGAGACTGGGTCGATGTGGTCAAGGAGTATCCGCCGAGTTCCCTTTCAGCTAATGACTATGGGAGTTTCCTACGCCCGCTGGCCGCCCGATTGTATTCGATAGCGTCGAGTTTGCACGCCCATCCGAACGAAGTCCACCTGACGGTGGGTACCGTGAGGTACGAGGCGTATGGCAGGGCGAAAAAGGGAGTGTGCTCGACCTTCATTTCCGACATGTGGGACGTGGGGGCAACAGCGGGGGTTTATTTCCACCACAACCCCAATTTCAAGCTGCCTGAAGACGGGTCGCTCCCGATCATCATGATCGGACCCGGTACCGGTATCGCGCCCTTCCGGGCGTTCATTGAAGAGCGGATCGCAAAAGGCGCCACCGGAAAAAACTGGCTTTTCTTCGGGGACCAGCACGAGGCGACGGACTATCTCTATCAATCCGAATGGGAAGCCTATCTCGATGCGGGGCACCTGCATAAAGTGGATTTAGCGTTTTCCCGCGACCAGGCGACGAAGATCTACGTTCAAGATCGCATGCGCGAAAACGCCGAGGAGATCTGGAAATGGATCAGTGCGGGGGGATATTTTTACGTTTGTGGAGACGCCAGCCGGATGGCCAAGGACGTCAATCAGGCGCTCATCGACATCGTCGCCCATCAAGGCGGAATGGACGAAACGGCTGCTGCCGCCTACGTAAAGCAGATGCAGAAGGAAAAGCGTTACGGCCGTGACGTCTATTAATTTTGCCTCACTGTCCGATTAGGAACCAAAAGCGCACCTTCACACCCAATTCCAAGAATCAGGGAAATCTTCTATAGGGCCGAAAAACTTTAGAAGGTTCTAAAGTTTTTTGGCCTCATCGCATTGAGGCTGGCTTTGAGGTGGGTCGAGGTGATTTGCGGATGGTGGGGATTGGCTTTTTTTGATGAGATTACGAAGCTAGCTGGGAATTAGATGCAAGCGATAGAATTTCCGGAATAATCAACGTAAGTTGTGGCTCTATTCATAAGCAGGGCCTGCGGCAAGGTGCCGTCTGGGTTTCGACTGCAAAGGTTAATCCTCAATGTAACAATGCTTATGAAATCTATACTTCGACTCGCTCCTGTCGCTTGCGCTGCAGGAGTTATTTCCCTATCGGGAATATCGGCTTCTGCCACTAATGTAGAAATCACTTTCGAGAACCTGAGCCAAGAAGGGGGGCTTTGGAACACGCCGCTGTTTTTGGGATTCCACGATGGCGGCTTCGATAGTTTCGATTCGGGTTCTGCCGCCTCGATTTCAGTGCAGACGATTGCTGAAACGGGTAGCCCCGCTGGATTGGTATCAGACTTGGCAGCCTATGGTGGGTTGTCGGCTGTTCTAGAAGACGATGGTTCACCTAATATGGCTCCCCCGTTTCTATTCAATCCGGGTTCGAGCAACTCGCTCGTCATTAAACTAGATTCTGTCGACAATCGATTCCTCAGTTTCGCGTCGATGCTACTACCTTCGAACGACGCGTTTATCGGGAATGATGATCCGATGGCGTATAGCCTGTTTGATGCGGGCGGTAGCTTCAATGATGGATTCCAGATCGATCTTTACGGGTTTAACATCTGGGATGCGGGAACGGAAGAGAACGACACGATGGACGCTCCTTTTTCAGTTATCGGAGGACCGAGAACAGGCACTGTCGGAGGTGTCGTGGCCCAGCACACGGGTCTCGATAATTTCTTGAATACAGGTTTGGGCGATGGAACGGTATTGAAATACGCGTTCAACGAAAAAACGCCGATCGGTCGTCTCACGGCTAAACGAGTGCCCGATACGGCTCCCGCCGCAGGAGTAATGGGGTTTCTATTTCTGCTCGGGTTTCACAAATTCGTGAGTAGGCGCAAGAAAACGGAGGTCTAGTTTTCGATCTCAACCATTGTACAGGCGGCGTTTCCTATTTCGAAGCGCCGCTTTTTTGTGTTAAACAGGTTCGTATGAAAACTTTTTGAAGCACCCCACCTCAAAAAGCATCGAAAACGCGGATAGCGTTTTCGCTTTGGTATACCAAATGTGACATCAGGTTGTTCAAAACAATGACAAGAGAAGGTTGCCACTATGGTGATACGTACAACCGTTGTCGTATCCAGTTTATCACTCCACATTGAGTAGGGGTAGATGCCTTATCTTTGATTGTCGCGATTTGCGCGAGTGGATCGAAACGGTCTTGTTATTTCCCTTCGGTTAAATACCTCGAAGCTTGCTTGGTTGCTGACATTGGTAGCGGGCGATCTCCGAGCGCCCATTGGTGTATCTATTGGGTGGGCGCTCGGAGATCGCCCGCTACCTTAAAATACCTCGGGGGCTTGCCCCGGGGATGCTTTATTGAAAGCTGAGGTAGCGGCTCCGTTGGCCCGCTCCAAGAAGCTTTGAGCTACTTCGTAGGGCTCTCTTTTTTCTGGAGTACTATAAAATATTTGTGGCAGGGATGGTTTCAGATTAACAACCTGCAAACGAGCTGGTATACATCAGCCTTTAGTCGCGTCCGAAGGCAGCTTGCGGGTAACCGTTCTTGGTGTCCGAAAGCGACCCTCCATTGATCCGCAAAGAACAAAAGGCATGATAATCTATACCGATAAAAAGTGTTTAACCTATCATTCTCCCGGTCACCCGGAGCGTCCTGCTCGAATTGAGGCGACCGTGGCGTGGCTAAAGGAGAGGCAATCCGATTGGAGATGGGACCCATTCGAACCCGCCCCTGAAGCGTCATTGCTGAGAGCTCATCCGGAGACCCATTTAGATAGGCTTCGGGAAGAGCGAGCGTTCGATGCGGATACGGCCTACCATGAAGGAATTTTTGACATTGCTCGCATGGCGACTGGAGGTACGCTTGCGGCTGTGGCTGCGGCTCTCAATGGAGAAAAAGCGTTTTCTCTCATGCGCCCGCCCGGGCACCACGCAGAGCAAACGCGAGCGATGGGATTCTGCTACCTCAATCACGTGGCCATCGCTGCATTGGGCGCTCTGAAAGAGGGAATAGAAAGGGTGGCCGTATGGGATTTCGACGCCCATCATGGGAATGGCACGGAAGCGATTTTGGAAGGGGTGAAAGAGGCCTTGTATGTTTCGGTTCACCAGCACCCCTGTTATCCGGGTACGGGAACGGTCTCGCTCGGAAACGCTCTCAACTTCCCCGTTGCTCCCGGAACGCCTCCAGAAGGCCACATGAAAGTGCTGGCTGAATCCTGGGAAGCGGTGCGGGCTTTTGAGCCCCAGCTGATTCTTGTTTCCGCGGGATTCGACGCATACGAGCTCGATCCCTTGACGGACATGAGATTGAGATCGGTCGATTTCGAGACGCTAGGGAAATGGCTTGCTGGGACGAAAATACCGGTAGCCACGACATTGGAGGGAGGATACAGCGATGATTTACCCTTGCTTGTTGAGGCATTCTTGAAAGGGTGGTCACGATCTTAGCCGCTCTCGCAACCGAGCATGGAAGACGAATCATTTGAATACATTGATACCCAAGAAGGCTTGAACGATCTCTGCGATCGGCTGGAGTCGCAGACTGAGATCGCTCTGGATAGCGAAGCGGATAATCTACATCACTACGCCACGCAACTCTGCCTGCTGCAGCTGAGATTTGACGGAAGGACCTTCCTTTTAGACATGCTTGCGGCGATCGATTACTCCCGCTTCTGGAAGTCGCTCGACGGAATGCACCTCCTTATGCATGGCAGCGACTTCGATTTGCGCCTGTTTCATGAGTTTGCCGATTTCCGGGCCACGAGCATTTTCGACTCGATGCTGGCATCACAGCTTCTGGGAATCAAAAAATTCGGTCTGGCCGCCCTTCTCGAAGAATTCTTTGACGTGAAGCTGCCGAAAGACAGTCAGAAGAGCGATTGGTCACAACGCCCGCTGACGGAGAAGATGCTGAAATACGCGGCCAACGATGTCCTTTATTTGCACCAGCTGAGGGACCTCCTAATGGAACGAATACGGGCGCACGGGCGCGAGACCTGGCTCGAGCAGCGCTGCGAGTACCAGATTGAGACGGCTCAAAGTGGATTCCCGGAAAGCAGCGAGCATTCTTGGCGGATCGCGCGAGCGAGCAAGTTGGACGGTAAAGGGAAGGCGGCCCTGTACGAATTGTGGCACTGGAGGGACGATCTTGCCCGCCGTCTCGACCGGCCTCCTTTCAAAGTGTTGGGCAACGAGTACATGCTAAAACTAGCGGAAGCGGTTTCCGAGGGGAATTGGAAGTTCGTTTTCGAATCGCTTCCCCCCGGGATTCAACGCCGCAAGAAGCAAGGCCTGGTGGATGCTTTGAAGCGAGGGGAGGCACGCGACCCCAAGTCCCTGCCAAAGCTTCCCCCTCGGGAGGATCCCAAAGGTCCTCTGAGCCAGGCGGAACTGGACCGGCAGGAGAAGATCAAGCTACACCGCAATAAGATGGCCGATGAACTGGGAATCGACCCCACTTTAATCGCAACGCGGAGTTTCGTGGCCCAGCTGTCTCGCGATTCCAGCTCTATGGAGGGCCTTCTTGAATGGCAGAAAGAGCTGTTGAGAAAAATTATTGAGTCTGCGGAATCGAACGAGCCTCCTGAAGAGAGTTAGCATGGCTCAGAAAAGCCAAATCTGGCGAAGATTATTGCCTTGATGCCCATTCGTATCTCGTTGATAGTTACAGAAGGTTGTCAAAAAGTTACGAACGCCCTGCTGTCGCTATGAAAACGAAACTCGCATCGATTCTGGTCATTTCTCTCTTCGCTGCCCTGTTCACAGGGTGTGCGACCACCAAGTATGGATCCTCTGAGGCGACCGTTGCCGGATGGGTCACCGTTGAGAACAAGACCTACAGCAAGACGGGTCCGATGACCATCGGGGTTAAAACGTCGGAGTTGGTCCCGAGAAAAAACACCAGTGGCGGGCGCGTGCGTTTCCTCTGGGGGCTTTTCACAATTGCGGACGATTGAGCTGCTGACGCCCATTTATCGCGTCATCGTTTGAAAACGGTGCCAGTCCAAATGGGTATGGGAGAATTTGCTCCAGTCATCATTACATTGGATTGCAACTAGGGAGTGCGTAGCAGCGATTCGAGTTCTTTGGTTTCCAACGTATCGCGTTATCTTGACGAGATGGCGTCCAAAAGCGGCGAACGTCCCGCCCTGAAAATTCCTCGCGGCCGGGATGCCAATGGCAAAATCGACTATTTGGTTCTTACATTCCGCGAACTAGCTCAAGAGCAGGACAATTGGGGACGCCACCTCCTCGGAAAAGGGATCGGCCGCGGATCGCGCGTGCTGCTCATGGCGCGGCCGGGATTGCCGTTGATCGCTCTCTGCTTTTCTCTCTTTAAAATCGGGGCGGTTCCCATCGTCATCGATCCGGGGATGGGGCTTCGGTCTTTTCTGTCCTGCGTACGCCGTTCCAAGCCCGACGCCTTAGTGGGAATACCACTCGCTCTTTGGATTTCCTGGATTTTTCGAGGGTCCTTTAAATCGCTTCGAAGTCGGGTAAAAGTCGGAGGGCCAATCTCGAGGGCGCCGCGATCGAAGGGAGACGGGGATTTCCCAGGGGCTGAAACGACGTCCCGCGATTTGGCCGCGATCCTCTTCACCTCCGGTTCAACCGGTCCTCCCAAGGGGGTTTGCTACGAGCACGGGATGTTTGAAGCCCAGGTTTCCGCGATCCGGGAGCACTATGGAATCACCGCAGGGGAAACGGATCTACCAATGTTGCCGATTTTCGCCCTTTTCAATCCCGCCTTGGGAATGACGACGGTGGTGCCGGAAATCAACCCGAGCAAGCCGGCAACGGTGGATCCTGCGAAAATTGTTCAGGCGATTCAGCAGTGTGGAGTGACGAACTCATTTGGCTCACCGGTACTGTGGAAAAAGATCGGGGCCTATTGCTCCGAACGAGGTGAAACCCTGCCTAGCTTGAGGCGCATCCTGATGGCCGGAGCGTCGGTTCCCCCTCAGTTGATGGAGCAATTTCGAAAAATACTCGTGGAGGGCCACGTTCATTCGCCCTATGGTGCGACCGAAGTCCTCCCCGTTTCTTCGATCGCCGATGTTGAAGTACTCGGCGAGACCGCCGCCCTGACGGAGCAAGGGAAAGGGACCTGCGTGGGTCGTCCCCTCCCAGGGGTCGAAGTGAAGATACTCAAGATAAGCGACGAGCCCCTTGAGGCCACCGATTTGGACGAACCCTTGCCACTGGGAAAAATCGGCGAAATCGTGGCCACGGGTCCGAGCGTGACGAGGGAATACGATGGACTGGCAGAAGCAACGCGTGAAGCGAAGATCGACTGCGAGGGACGGGTATGGCACCGAATGGGGGATCTCGGGTATTTCGATCCCCAGGGAAGAATCTGGTTCTGCGGAAGGAAAGCAGAGCGCGTTGAGGCTGCCGGTAAAACGTACTATTCGGATTGTTGCGAAGGCGTTTTCAATGCGCTGCCAAACGTATTCCGGACTGCCTTGATTGGATTGCAGCGAGACGGTCAAAGGGTTCCAGCGATAGTTGTGGAGCCCCTAAAAAACGCGTTTCCTCAATCGGAAAAGGAACGTTCCCAGTTTATTCAATGTCTTCAATCAGCAGCAGCAACAACATCGGTGACGAGCGACATAGAAACCTTCCTGTTTGATCGGGCGTTTCCGGTCGATGTGCGGCACAATGCCAAGATCAACCGACTGATTTTGGGAAGGAAAATGAACGAGCAGCAGGATTGAGGTGGACGAAAAGCCCTACAGCATTGCAGATAGATGGAACGAGCCTTGGGACAAATCGGAATTCAAACGGTGGGCCCTGAGGTTGCGGCGTTCCCTTCTGCCAAGGGAAGTGGACTTGGGGCTTGTATTCATTTCCTCTGACTGGATCGATTTTGCGGAAGATATTGTAGATGTGCTTCGTTCGTCTTTAGGCATTCCCACTTTGGCAGGATGCGTGTCGAATGGAGTGATTTCTAACCAGCTGGAGTTTGAGCGCACGGGTGGCATTGCTGTGGGACTGTTCTGCCTACCAGGAAGTCGGCTTGTCGATCTGGGCTTTTCCGCTAAAATGGCTCAGGAGGGGATAAAGCGCCAGGAGGCGGGCTTTTGGCGGAGGCGCTTCGATCCCGGAAGCGAGGGCATCAATGGATGGATTGTATTTGCCGAACCGCTACACGTAAGCGTCGAAGAGCTAATCGTGTCCTGGGAACGGGATTTTCCGAAGGCTCCGATCTATGGAGGTTTGGCTCATTTTGATAGTGAAGCGAAAACGAGCGCGGTGATCTGGAATGATTCGGTAATTGCCGATGGTGGGGTGGCGGTCGGCATAGGTGGCGGAGTGAAACTGGCGGGGCTTACGGCCCAAGGATGCACGCCGATCGGGGATGCTTGGACTATTACGAAGGCGAGCGGCAACGTGCTAGAACGAATCGGCAATCGACCTGCCGTAAAAATTCTAGAGGAGACGTTTCATGGAATCAGTGAAGAAATGCGCCGCAGAAGCCGTGGGCACGTTTTTGTTGGGCTAGCGGTTGACGAATATTTGGAGGAATTCAAGCGGGGCGATTTTCTGGTTCGCAATCTACTGGCCGCAGATGCCTCGAAAGGCTCGCTAGCCGTTGGGGCCTTTCCGCGTGTAGGCCAATCCCTGCAGTTTCAAATTCGTGACGGAAAGGGAGCGAGCGAGGAGCTCAGGGAGTTGGTCGCAAGCTTCCACAAGGAGCTGGATGGAAAACGGATCTATGGGGCTTGCCTAAGCAACTGTTCGGGTCGTGGAGCGGGACTGTTCGGCGAAGAGCATCACGACGCGTCCAGCATCTACCCGATCTTGAACCCGCAGGCGCAGGTTGGTTTTTTCGGAAATGGGGAATTCGGTCCGGTTGGAGGTCGGAGTTTTGTGCATGGATACACCTCTTCGGTCGCCGTATTCGTAGAGTCGTGACGTTTGGAACCGGCGGGCCATCTGCGAGGACCGCCTCGATCACTCCGTGAGCTGGATTGGTCGAATCATGGATACATAGGCAGCCTTGCCGTTGACCATAACGGGACGATACTTCATGCTGCTGATTGCCTTGAGTGCGGCTTTCTCGAATCCTTCTGTTGTGATCGAAAGGATACGAGGGTTTAGCACGTCACCGGTGGGCGAGATGACAAATTCCAGATTCACGGCGGCAGACTTTCCGCTATTGCGGAAGTTCTCAGGGTAAAAATTGGAAAACGGCGGCACGTAGCTAGGAAGGGGATCCTTGTCTAGTTCGGACGAGGGGACAATGGGTCCTTTCAGTTCGACGAATACCTCGCGCCCCATTTCGACATTCATTTTGTGCTCGAAAGCGATTTCGAATACGAACGGCAGCTTGACCCTCGATTCAATGGGAACCCCGGCTTTTGTAGCTGGTTCGAAAATCCATTCTGATGCTGCAAGTGCCGCTGCCACTCCGAAATCCTGATGGGTGGCGCTTTCGACTTCGGGTTTCGTCGCGCCGCCAAACATGTCTACCGTTACGGCTATCACCGCTTCCCCTTCGACTGCTCTGGCGTAGAGATCGTCTGGGTGCCGGGGCGATACTTTGTAAATCGGGACGGGTGGAAGGACCTTGCCGGTGTCTTCGCCTTCTTTAGAAAAGCACGTCGATGCCACCAGTATCATGGTGGCGAGAGTGAGCGGTGTTTTCCAGAAATTCATGAGTTGATGAATCGAAGGCGGTAATTTATAGCCAAGCGATTCGAAATGCACGGTTGCTTGCTTGTAATTCGACACTTTAACGAGCGATTTAAGAAAGTTTCGTGTGAGACCTAACCCAAGGAGAAGAGAGACCAATGGACGAACCCGACCCGATTGAAATTCCGATAAACGGAGAACTTGATTTGCACACATTTCGGCCCTCGGAGGTGAAGTATCTCCTAGAGGACTATTTCCAAGCCTGCGAGGAAAAGGGAATTAGGCAGGTCAGAGTGATTCACGGCAAAGGAACGGGGACGCTTCGGGAAACGGTGCACGCGTTGCTGCGCAAATCGGATCGCGTAGAAAGTTTTAGGCTTGGGGACGAATCGTCGGGAAGCTGGGGCGCCACATTGGTCCAGCTCAAGTAGGACTGGATCGACGAGCAGATTCAGGATTCGGCGGCGGCTCGCTTTTCTTTTTGCTCCAGCTTGTACGCCTCCATCTGAGGCCGCACGTGCTTCTCGATACAAGGCGGGCAAATCGAGTGTGTAAAATCCGCTCCCGTACGTTGGTTGACGTACTGCTCGATTTGCTCCCAGAGATCGGTCTCGTTGCGGACCTTTTTGCAGTAAGCGCAAATTGGAATCAAACTCTCCAAGGTCTTTACCTGGCGGTTGAAGCCCAGGATGCGTTCCGCGACCCGCAGGCGGTTCCAGATTTCGTCCGAACCGATCGGCTTCTTTAGGAAATCGTCTACGCCCGCATCAAGCGCGAGTTCGAGATTGGCTCTCGAGCGCCTTTGAGCCGTTACGAGAATAAAGTAGGTGTAGGTTTCCGTCCGCATTTGGCGGAGGCGGCGACAGAGCTCTAGCCCGTCTTTACCAGGCATCTTCCAGTCGCTGATCACGATTTGCGGGTCCTCGACGGCAAACGTGTCCCAGGCTTCATCGCCGTTGTCATAGGATGCTGTTTCGTAGCCGAGCAAACTGGTGAGATTTTCGAGGAGGCGGCGGGTGGAGGGATCGTCCTCAACAATGTGAACTTTCAGTTTTTGGTCCATTGGGTGAGTGAGTACATCGGCACGAATTGGGCCCTGTGAATCTGCCACCTTTCTGCTTTCCTTATTTACAAGAAATTACCAAAGGGACCGTAGACCATACCCTGTTTGTGAATTTTCTGCACGAGGGCAGATTGATCGCGGTTTTCTGTATAAATGCTTTCAATCAGAGGCTTATTTCTTCACCAATAGCCAGTCGCAGGCTCCCATGGCATCCAGTACCGTCGAGAACTATATCAAGCAAGTTTACGCCCTT
>JAUHWE010000766.1 GCA_030424825.1 Verrucomicrobiia bacterium | reverse complement strand
ATCGCTGGGGGTGGGCGTGTCCGGGAGTAAGGGTTGCGAGGGGGGGATCAGCAGGCCTTCAATGAGGAATCGATGGCATTTTGTGAAGGGTTTATCATAAAAACCGTTTTGAGACCGCCCTTTCTCGACTTATCCGATTTTGGGCCGTAAGTGTCAGTCATCATGGAAATTGTGAATGTTATCGTGAAATCACCTTTTGCTTGGGGATTGGCTGTCGGTTTATGCTTTTTTATCTATGCGCTCTTTCGCCTGGGTGCGTCTAAGCGGGAATTGCGCCGGTATAAGCGGATGCTGAGCGATAAGCTGGAAGTGGAGGCGGAGCTCATGCAGCGATTAAAGGCGGAAAAGCAGGAGTTGGAGAGGGAAAACGAGAATTTGCGGGTCGAAGTTTCTATCCTGTCAGAGAAGCCGGATGCGAAAATCGAGAAGGAACTCGAAATTATGCTGCGGGCGGAAAAGAGTATGGTTCTGAACGCTCCTGGCTTTCCCTCCGCCTGGGAAGCAGCGAAATCGAATGCGGCGGACGAGATCGCCAATGAGCTGGCGGGCAAGAGCATGCCGAAAAGGATTTTCAAGAAGCTGTTTGGTCGGGGAGGTTCAAGCCAGGGATACGAAGCGCTCGAATCCCCTCACCAGGCCGACGCCAATGAGAAAAGGTAGAGGACGTGCATTCCGGCTGAGCTAAGCTGCCTGCGGGCGCGACCATCAAATGTTCTTAGTATTTGACACGGAGACCACCGGATTGCCGAAGCGCTACGACGCACCGGTTAGCGAAGTGGAAAACTGGCCTCGAGTGATCCAGCTGGCTTGGGCGTTCTATGGCTCGGATCGAAAACTGATCGAAAGTCGGGTGGATCTCATCAAGCCCGATGGTTGGATCGTTCCCTCCGAGACATTTTGGATTGAGAATGGCTTCAGCCAACGCAAATCCGAGTCCGAAGGGATTCCGATTCTTGATGCGTTGAAGGGATTTTTGCAGAGAGTGGAACAGGCCCAGTATCTGGTGGCCCATAATATGAGCTATGATCACCCCGTGCTGGGTGCGGAATGCATTCGGGCCCGCATGAGATCGAGGCACAAGCCAGAGCGAGTTTGTACGAAAGATATTTCCACAGACTTTTGCCAGATTCCGGGAAAATATGGATACAAGTGGCCCACGCTTTCGGAATTGCATGTAAGGCTATTTGATACAGATTTTGAAGGGGCTCATGATGCTTTGCTGGATGTCAAAGCCTGTGCCAAATGTCTTTTCGAGCTCGAGCGCCAGAAGGTGGTCCGTCTCGGAGGAGGCAGGTACACCAAGGCCTGATATTGAGAGTATGAGGATGGTAGGAAATCCGATTCTGGAAGTATCCTCACCCCTATAATCCCTTCTGGAAACTGCTGATAGCGGTTGCTCCGGATGTGAGACAGGAAAATTGATACTTGAATGCCTGGAGCCATGACGCGTGGATTTCCTATGAATGGAAATGCTGAGGCTCTAAGGGGTATTGGATAGAAGCGCTTATCAGGGAGCCGGTATGGTTTCCCTAAGGGGCTGAAGCGAAAGCCTTCCGCATCTTAGGGGGGCGTCGTTACCCGAGTCGAAGGATTGTCTTCATATTGTCGTAGGCACCTTGAATCAGTGTCTTGGGGGCCGTCACATTGAAAGGGCAATCCTCGCGCAGCGCGCTTTGACTTGCTACAAGGTTTCGGCCATGAACGTCTCGCTCACATCCTTTCAACAGGCTACGGTTTACTACTCGGTTCGCGCCACTGAAGCGGTGAATGGTCCTAGCATCAAAACTCCAGACAACTCGGAGAAGCGGTCCTTTGTGCGAGATCTGGATGCGTTTAGCGCGTTCTTTGAGCGGCTGAAAGGAGATCTAACTGAGAATGTCGGAATCAGGAAAATCAGCAAGCTCTCTCATGCCAAAGTTGCGTCCAGTGAAGCGTTAGTGCTGGCCGATAATTCCTCCCCAACGACTCTGAAATCGACCGAGTCGATCAATACGACCTTGTCGCATTTCTTTTCTCCCTCTCAACCCGCATTCTCCGGTGCGTCTACATCTAACCCTGAAGTGAGCGGGGCCTACGATGGTAGTTTAAATGAAGATACGCTTACTGTTACGGTGACTCAGGATGGGAATGTTGGAGGCCCTTATACCGGGGCTCTAGGTATCTTTCCTGCGGACTTGGAACTTGAGGTTCGGACAAGCGACAATAGCTTGATTGATACACTGTCGTTCAGTGAAAGCGATGCGGAAAACACGC
>JAUHWE010000765.1 GCA_030424825.1 Verrucomicrobiia bacterium | reverse complement strand
CCCTCCGCTCGATCCGGTGGGGCACGCCGAGTCGGTTGAGGTTTTCTTGTAGCTCTTTTTGCATAGCGTTGGGTGTTAGGCAGTAGATCTGCGAAGTTCGTCAATACCGGTAAATGCAGACGACTGCTCGTCGGCATGATAGGAGGATCTCACGAGCGGACCGGATTCCACGAAATCGAAACCGATGCGGTGGCCAAAGTCCTTCCATTCCGCAAATTCCTCTGGAGTGACCCAGCGATCGACCGGAAGGTGCTTGCTAGACGGCTGCAGGTACTGGCCGAGGGTGACGATTTTGATTCCGGCAGTCCGCATATCTTCCAGCGTTTGGGCGATTTCCGGTTTCTTCTCGCCTAAGCCGAGCATGATGCCGGATTTGGTCACATGCCCCTGATCCGATGCGTGACGGAGCACCTTGAGGGAGCGGTCGTACCGAGCCTGGACTCGTACGGGCTTTTGGAGGCGCTCAACCGTTTCGACATTGTGATTAAAGATGTCGGGCTCTGCTGCCAGAACCGTGTCCACTTGATCTAGGTTGCCCTTGAAGTCGGGAGTAAGGACTTCAATCGCGGTTCCTGGGTTGCGGTTTCGGATGGCCCGAATCGTTGCTGCCCAAACCGCGGCCCCGCCGTCTTTGAGTTCGTCGCGGGTCACGGAGGTTATGACGCAATGCCGCAAATTCATTTTAGCGACGGCGTCCGCAACTCGGGCCGGCTCTCCAAGATCGAGCTCGGTTGGCCGTCCCGTTTGGATCGCGCAAAAATTGCAGGATCGCGTGCACACGTTCCCCAGAATCATCACCGTAGCGGTTCCGCGGGACCAGCATTCGCCCATATTGGGGCATTGGGCGCTTTGACAAACCGTGTGGAGCCGGTTGTCATCGACCATCTTGCGGACCGCGCTGTAGCCGCTGCCGCTGGGAAGTTTTGCTCGAAGCCAATCTGGCTTGCGGGATTTCATGTCGAGAACCTCTTCGATTGGTGCCAAAACTCAACCTTGAAATGCAAGTGATTTTGACAAGCCAACGATCCTGGGAAGATCTGGAACGAGAATTGTGCGATCTCTTGGGGAGTCGTGGGGTGGTCCGTTCGCGTTTTGTAAGCGAAAGGCTTTGATTTTTTGATCTCAACTGTCCTTATCCAATGGGTTTTCCAAGCATGAGCTCAAATCTTTCAGAAATCTCGCACGATCAACTCGCGGTGCGCCGCCAGAAACTTGAAGATCTTCGTTCCCAGGGAGTGGATCCATTTCGCTCTGCATTCAAGCCGTCGCACACAGCGGAAGCGGCGGTAGCGGCATTCGTGGAAGGGGCGGAACCTGAAGACCAACCGAAGGTGAGCGTGGCAGGACGCCTTAAGTTCATCCGTAAAATGGGCAAGGCCCAGTTCGTCAAGATTCAGGATCAGACCGGTATCATTCAGTCCTATGTTCGCATCGACGCGCTGGGAGAGGAAGCGTACGCTAATTTCAAGAAACTGGATACGGGAGATATCATTGGGGTTGAGGGGACGCTCTTTCAGACAAAGACAGGCGAAGTGACCGTTCGCGCGCTCCGTTACGAAATGGTTTCAAAGGCGTTGCGACCATTGCCTGAAAAATTTCATGGATTGACGGACCAGGAGCAGCGTATTCGTCAGCGCCATTTGGATTTGGTGATGAACCTGGAGTCGCGGGAGCGGTTTTTCAATCGAAGCCGCATCATCAGCGGTATTCGCAGGTTCTTGGAGGAGCGTGACTACCTCGAGGTCGAAACACCCGTTTTCCAGAATATTGCCGGAGGGGCGGCAGCGAAACCGTTCGTAACCCACCACAACACGCTGGATCGTGATTTCGTATTGCGCATTTCGCTCGAGCTTTATCTCAAGAGGCTCTTGGTGGGGGGATTCGATCGGGTCTTCGCAATCGGTCGCAATTTCCGCAATGAGGGGATTTCGAGACGCCATAATCCAGAATTCACAATGCTGGAGCTGTACGAAGCCTACTCCGACTACCGGGGAATGATGGAGCTGATCCAGAGTATGCTCCGCTACTTGGTTAAAGACGTCCTCAAAAAAGAGGAGATCAAGATGCCGGATGGTGAGGTGATTGATTTCATGGGCGAATGGCGCGAGGCGAAATACAAGGATCTCGTGTGCGAAAAAGTAGGGGATCCCCATTGGTTTGATCTCCCCAAGGAGACGAAAATCCAGCGGGCTCGTGAAATGAAGCTCGAGGTGGAGGCAGACTGGGAAGACTACGAAGTCTCCAATGAAGTTTTCGGGA
>JAUHWE010000084.1 GCA_030424825.1 Verrucomicrobiia bacterium | reverse complement strand
CAGCTTCCATGAGCCGATCTTTCTAAGCCTCAGCTTCGAGCTGTCAAGAAAGGAGGTTGCCCGAGCCCGCCACGCTCGCATCTCCTTCGCTGCCGATACGTAACAATTGGGCCAATACAGCCCTATTAAACTCGACAAAAATTACCGAACCAAAAATCCGGCCTATTCCGCGTCGTGTACGGCTACGTGGGCCCAGTTGTCCTTATTGTTCGCGATAAACTCGTCGTGTAAAGGATGGGTCTGGTACACGTCGTGATCGGCGATCGATTCGAAGAGAACAGTGAGCATCAATCCAAAGTCCCTAACACTCACGGGTCGCACTTCCGTATCCGCTGGCGCCCCAATGTAAAGCGAGTTAACGGTCTCAATCTTGGCGAGAAGATTGCGGGCATCATCGGCGCAGGCCTGAACCTGGGCATCCGATGATTCTGGAGTGAATTTGAACAAAACGGTATGAACGAGCATGGCTTGGGAGGGTTGTTTCTGTTGATTCAGGGCTATTCGCCAATTTGACCGAACTGGTCTAGAACAGGATCAATGCGCTCCTGATTCGTCATGTAAAGCTTTAGGTTTCGGGTTCCCACGGTTTCGAGAATGTCAACGAACTCCTCCTTTTTCGCAATTTCGCGATGCGCCATTTCTTCTACATAGCCCGTCAACCTCCCCGTATCAACGGCCTGTTTCATTTGGGCAATCTCATCTCTGAGTCCCCTGAGCTGATCCGGCTCCTGCAAATACTCGCGAAGGAAAAGCAGTTTCGCCAACGTTGCGACCAACTCCGAAGCGGACGAGTCCACCCGCTCCCATATCGTAAATGATCGAATGACCTCGAGAGGATTGTCCGACTGGTCCGCCTCCCTCCACCGATCTACGTTGTCATTCGCCCAGACCAGAACCGTTTCAGAGTCGCGAAGGAACCATTCAATCTCATTTTTCTCAAGGGGAAGCTTGGCCAGCTCCATCAAGACCTCCTCCACGGTTCCAGAGGCCTCAACCAAGCCCGCTCCCGGAACCCGCTCGGCTACTGCCGCGCCCATTGAAGCGGCGAACCAGAAAAATACTACACCCAACCTGAATCGTATCATGAGTTTCTAGACTGTAATTAGGGAAATCCGTTTCGCGGTGCTTTTTAACCGACTAAGCTACTCGCTAAATTCGAGCAAATTAATTGTAGCGCCGAGTCGCTGACCCGCCAACTACATTAGTGGAACTGTCACCTCGGCCACCAACTTGTCGGAGTCTCTTACGAGGCGATCGACAACCAAGACTCCGTTAGGAAAACGCCCGTAATAGTTTAAAACTCCCTTCGACTTCTCTTCCCAGCTAACGTTTTAAAGATACTTTCCCCGATCCTTTGACCACACTTCCGATCGCCACCGCTTTGCATCCAAATTTACGGCAAGCGGCGAGAACAGAATCTGCTTGTGCCGCGTCGACGCAAAGTGTCATTCCCATTCCCATATTGAAGACCTCATACATCTCGTCGAAGTCGATATTCCCACGCTCGCCGATCAGTTTGAAAATCGGAAGCGGCTTCCAGGCATTGGTGTCAATTTCGACATCAACCTTGCTGTGCAGAATACGGGGAATATTGCCGCAGAAGCCCCCGCCCGTAATGTGCGCGATTCCGAAAATCGCGTTCCCCTTCCGAAAGGCTGAAGAACGGCCTGTATTGAATTTCTTAAGAAGCGACTGTACGAGCGGCGCATAGTTCGTGTGGGGCGCTTGCAGCGCCTTGAAAACGCTTTGTCTCGAACCGGGAACCAGATCCGAACCTTTGAGCTTCGCCATTTCGAAAACAACTTTCCGGGCCAGCGTGTATCCATTGGTGTGCAATCCATTAGAAGGGAGCCCAATCACTACATCACCCGGCCGAATCGTAGACCCCGATAACATCTTCTTTTTCTCAGCGATACCGACGATCACTCCAGCAATATCGTACTCGCCCGGCTGGTAAAAACCTGGAAGCTGAGCCGTTTCGCCGCCAATCAGGGCGCAATTCGCTGCCGCACAGGCTTCCTTCATCCCTGAAATCAGCTGTTTAAAAACTCTGGGCTCAAGTTTTCCGAGCCCCAAATAGTCGAGGAAAAACAAAGGCTCTGCACCGATCACTGTAATATCGTCGATACAGTGATTTACAATATCCATCCCCACACTTTTATGCTGTCCCGAATCAAAAGCCAACTTGAGCTTTGTACCCACACCATCGATACTGCTAACCAGAACGGGCTCTTTATACTTCGTTTTCGACAAATCGAAAAGACCGCCAAATCCGCCCACGGCCCCCATGACTTCAGGGCGAGAGGCTCCTTTAAGCGACTCTTTCAAGTCGCCTTTCATTCGATCACCTAGATCGATATTCACCCCCGCCTGGGCATACGCTTTCGTTTTCTTTTTCGCTGGCATTAGTTTAAATAAATATTGAAGAAGTGAGTTCGAAGAAGGGCTTGTTGAATTATTATTAATTCTGCATTCCTACTCCCTACATTAACATCAATAGCTTCTCCCGGTTGATTTCTTGTAATAGTTGACAAAGGCTTGGTTCACGACGCGGTATCCCCCCTGAGTCGGGTAGTCGCCCGTGAAATACCAATCGCCTCGATGGTCAGGCAGCGCTTTTCGCAGTCCCTCAATTGTCTGGTAGACCACAGAAACCTCACCCTCCCATCCACGGTCCTTGGGATAGACGATTTCGGAAATCTTCCTCGAAATCTGGTCTGCGGTGAAAGGGGCATAGATCTCCTTGACGTAGTTGATCCCGCAGGACTCTTCAGAATTCAAGCAGTCAACGCACTTGCGGTAGACCTCCGCTAACGTGTCATGTTTTCCCACATCCTTGAGCAGAGCGATCGCCGCCTCAAAAGCGATGAACTTCCCAAGTTCCGACATATCGATTCCATAACAATCTGGATACCGAATTTGGGGAGCCGTCGATGCGATGATGATTTTCTTAGGATTCAGACTGCTCAGAATCTTCAAAATCGATTTCCGCAAGGTCGTTCCGCGAACAATGGAATCGTCGATACAAACGAGATTATCCGCCGGTTGCACAATTCCATAGGTCACGTCGTAGACATGGGTCGCCATTTCATTGCGCGAATTCTCAGTCGAGATAAACGTCCGTAGCTTCTGGTCCTTATGGGCAATCTTCTCGCCCCGCGGCCAGTTTTTCATGATGAGATCGTCGAGCAATTCCTCACTCAACTCACCGTTCTCCTGGGCTTCCAGAATGGCTTCCTTGACTTGGTTACGCCGATCGATACGCAGCTTTTCCAGAAAACCGAAATAGCCGATCTCCGAGGTGTTGGGAATAAAACTGACTACCGTGTTTTCCAGATCGTGGCCAACCTCCTTGAGAACCTGCTCCGAAAGCTGGGCCCCAAGCGCTTTACGCTCTTTGTAGATATCCGCGTCGTTCCCACGAGAAAAGTAGATCCTTTCAAACGAACACTGTTTCCGTTCCGGAGCGGGCTCTCTGAATTGCTCACATATGAGCTCCCCGCTTCTTTTAATCACAATGATGTGCCCCGGCGGGACCTCCTTGATATCTTCGATGTGCTTGTCGAAAATGGTCATGAGCGGCGCCCGTTCGGAAGCGGACGCAAAAACCTCGTCATCCTCGAAATAGAAGACCGGACGAATACCCAAAGGATCTCGCAATATGAAATTGTCGCCATTGCCAATCGCTCCGATCAAGGCGTAACCACCATCCCATGACTCAGCCGCTTTGCGGAATACTTTCACCAAGTCGATCTCTTCTAGGATTCGTTCCGAGATTTCATCGGCCTCATGGCCTTCATCTCTGAGGTAGCGATACAAATTGTCGTGCGCCTCATCGAGATGATAGCCCACTTTTTCTAGCAGCGCCTGGGTATCGGTGGCAAAGATCGGATGCTGCCCCATGGCGATCAAGCTCTCGTTGAGCTCCTTGGTATTGGTCATGTTGAAGTTGCCCGCCAACATAAGGTTTTTGGTCGGCCAGCTGCTTCTACGGAAAAACGGGTGACACACACTGAGCGAATAACCCCCGGAGGTTCCATACCGCAGATGCCCCATGTAGTACTCCGCGCAAAAGTCGTACTTGGCCTTGATCGAGGGAACGTAGTCCGGAAGGATGTCCCCGTTTCGCTGCAGTTTCTGGTACTGCTTGAGCGTATCTTTGAAGATACGGTCCAACGCGTTCGATTTCACGCTGCGCTCTCGAAACATGTACGGTTCGCCCGCCGGCATATCGAACTTGATCGCCGCAACCCCTGCCCCGTCTTGGCCGCGATTTCGCTGTTTCTCCATCAACAGGAACAGCTTATAGTATCCGTAAAGCGGAGTGCCGTATTTCTCTGCAAAATACTCCAACGGCTTTTTCAGCCTCACTTGGGCCACTCCACATTCGTGTTTGATCAGCTCGCTCATCTAATAGTCCTCGCTAAAATCCTCACCTATCGAAACCGCCCAGGTTTTGCCAATCCCGTAGCCTGCACCGCATTGGCTCTTCTCCAAAAACAGACAAACCGCCACAGTCATCTGGCGGTTCCCTTCCCATCAGCGGCAATCGGGCGTCGCAAATGGCACGAGCACTGGAAGCAGGCCTCTTTCCCCAGCGGGATAGCGGCATTCGATCGATAACAGAGGCTAGCTTCGGAGAAGAAAAAGTTCACTTTGTCGCTCTTATGGGTCTGTAAAATTAAGGAAACATCTCCTACGGGAAAATCTACGGGTGTTGCAACAAATCATTGCGCCTTTCTTCGAATCATTTTCCTTCAGCAGTATAAGAGCGACCCATTAGTCGCTTTCGACTCCACCACACGCATGCCCGACTCATCGGAAATCAACGACATTCCCTACCTGCCCTCGCCCGACAGAAACATGAACTGGCGAGATCTCAATCGCTTCAAAGCAGATGATCGGGGATCCGAGTTCTACGAAACCTGCCTGGAATACGGCCAGGTCCTCTGGAGAAAAAAACTTCCGGCCCGGGCGATTCTCTGTCTCGATCGGGCCTGGGGAGCCGATCTGACCGGAGATGAGCCCATTCTCGAATCCTGGCCGCTTCCCTACCAGGCACTCGTCTACATCCTCCAAAACGCGCCCCCAGGCGTTTTTCTCGGTAATCCTCGCGTCCACTTCCAACACTATGCGGACCGACTCGGAGAGCCGCGTCTCGAACAGCGAAAATGGCGCTCCTGGGCCTGTTGGGCCATCTCCTGCCAGGCTCGCCCTGACTTCCCCGGCGACCCCAACCACGACGTGGCAGAGCCCACCCTGCAAAAAATCACCCAAAAACTGGACGCCCATGGACACCCCAGCGAAACCGATCTCTGGCACTCCATCCTACAAAGCATTTCCTGATTCAAAGAGCTGCCTCTGCTGCCGCGAATTATGCTCAGCCAACGCAGCACGCCCGGCTTGCGCTGCCGTAGCTTCAGCAAAGGAGTGAGGTTGTCGCCCTACCAAGAATCCGAATGCCCAATCCCTGCAGGAGCGGCTTTACGCCGCATTATCATATTTAGTCCACCGGTAGAGAGGCAAAATCCGCAGCCTGGCACCTTCAGCCTAAGACTAGAACTCCCTTAACGTCCCGCCAAAACGCCGCGTCAGTCGCTCCAATCCCCGACGGTCCTTATCGCTCAACTCAAATCCGATCGCGTGGATGCGTGTCCGCGATCCTAGGCGCCGCAAATTATCCTCAATAGACCCGATCAGAATTTCGTAGGGTATTTCAGGATACTGGTAGGAGCCATTGACTTTGACTCTTTTGTTCAGGACGCCATCAGTGACGAGGAAAATCAAGTCCGGCTCCATGTCCACCGCCAACTTCAGGCCTCCCTCATGACCCAGCAAGAGCTCGCTATCGACTTTGGGATTCCCACGCATCTCCTTTTTCGTCCAATGATTGGCCGCTTCCTTATTTCGTTTAATCGCCGGAGCCAAATAGGGGGCAAAGCGCCTCGACCCTTGACTGAACTGCACGAGCCCAAAAAGCGTACCGCTATCGAGACTGTTGATAAGCGTAACCACTTCTTCGTGTATCGCTTCGATCGATACCCCTTGGTTTCTCGCTTTCCGGACGACTGACGCTGACGTGTTTACCACAATCACGATTCGACGACCGGAGTCCTGAACGCCGAAGAAAGCGGCGGCAGACGAATTCCCTTTACCCTGCATGCTGCCTCCCATCAACCCAGACTGCTCCAACATCGCGCCGGCATCCTCGAGCATCTCGAGGTCCTCGCCATCCAGCTCAAACGCTTCCACGGGTAGATCCGGCATCGGCGGAAGCTCGCTGTTCAATACCGAGTCCACCGAAAGACGCTGTATCGGATCCAATTGCCGCATGCGTTGCATAAAGCGCTCCCGCTGCTGCATCTCCTTAAAATCCTCCTTCTTCACCGCCACGCTCGCCTTTCCCTCAAATCGAGGGGGTTCGCTGTCAGGCGTATCGAGCACGATGACGAATACCGTGACCGCCAACAATACGCATTGAACAATCAACGCAATAAACAGGGTACCCTTGTTGACGCGAGGCTTCCCTCGACGAGCGCGTTTACGATGGATTCGGCGAGCCATTAGAAAAATATTGGATCCGCCTCAATACCAAAGCGACTCCCCCTATCCGTCAATCAAAAGGTAAGGCACGACGGTCCTCCGTGCCGCCCAAACAGACAAACCAACCCTGATTCAGCCTAATCCCTCAGCCCTATCAAAGCCCCATCGCTTCCGCTGCGAGCTGTCTCAACAATCCCGTCGAGGAATGCAGGATCTTCTGAGCCGGTACTTCTACCAGCGCTCGGGAGACGGTGTATTCCTCCGCCGCCATCAAATTGATCGACAGCAGCCTCGAGGCATTTCTATAGACCTCGATCCGCACAGGCACCTCCCCTCGCTTCAACGAATCGTCCAGCTCGGGCACCTTCAGACCGCCCGAACCAAAAAGCCAGGAATCCGCGAGAGACCCCCAATTCACATTGTAGTCACTCGAAAAATACATGTCATACCGCAGCCCCGCTTGGCCGAGGTAGCGACTCAGATTCGCCCGGAAATTACGCAACGCGTAAGGCCCAGACTTTTCAGGGGTATTCATATCCACGGGAGCACCCGACAATGCCAGGGCTTTAAAAGCCATGCCAAGCAGTATCTTGTCATATCCGCGAAACCGATACGCATCGACATCGTCACCGTACAAAATGAAGTCGTCCGCATCGTGACGAAACAAAGCAGCTGACACACCCGGAGGAGCATTATTCGCGAACACATCCGCAATATCGAGCGAAGGCACGCTGAGGCGGTCTTCGGTCACCAGCACATCGATCTGCTTCCTCTCGACGGCCTTGCCCGTTCGCACAGAGTACCGCGAGACGACGTAGCGGAGCGAACCCTCAAAATGACCTTCACCTTTTTGAGCCTGATAGTCTTCCGCAAAACCATTCGACTCCATCGCGAAGAACAACGCAATTGCCCAACAACCCCTGCCCCATTTCCAATTCACTCTCTCCAAAAAAAATATTCCGTGAGAGAATTGCAACCCCGCTTCGGCTCAGTGAGGAAAATTATACCAAGATCCGAAAAACGGAAGCCCTCCGTCGAAACAATGAGTGCCGCATACTACGCCAGGCTAAAAATTCTAGTGTGAAACAAATCCCCTGCCTACAAAATTGGACTCTCTCGCTCTTTTCTTGCAACTCCTCGCCCACTTTCCGTGTACTTACCGTATCAACGCATCAATCTCCCATCATGAGCAAAACCGCTAATCCCTCTCGCCGCGGCGAATCCGGAAATGTCATCGCCGCCCTCGCCAGTTTTTTCATTCCTGGATTAGGCCAGCTCGTTCAAGGGCGCATCCTTTGGGCAGCATTCTTCTTGGTAACCACCGCCACTCTCTACTTCACCAGTTTTCTCATCATTCCGTGGCCCTTCGCCCTCATATTCCACCTTTGGTCCATTCTCAACGCAGCGACTTTCAAAGGCTAGCCACAGGGCTACAGACCCATTCCGGCACAACCCAAGGTAGGGCTGGCTCGCGCCATGCCGTGATGGTAACTCAAAATCCTAAACTGACGCGGCATAGCGCAAGCACTAGCCCTACGGTGCGTGCATTCACGCTATACCTCATCCGTTGAGGATCGAACCAACGCGGTACACCGGGCCATCCCGCCCTATCCTAACCCCTACGGATGGCGAAATTGAACTTCCTCTTGATCCGACCACTCGTTGTGGCCGCATTCCAGCAGAATAAACTTCGATTGCGGAACCTGGTCCGCCAAAGCCTTTGCATGGCTCACCGGAATGATCGTATCGTACTGGGCTCCATAGATGTCGATCGGTCCTACATATTCGGACAGCGCCTTCGCGTTGTCCCAGTCCGCCGACAATACGATTGATACCACAAGACTGGGGAACGACTCCTTTGCGACTTCAGCGAGCTTGTCGAATGGAACCGCTAACGCGATCCTGTCCGGCGGATTCGCCAAGGAACCCAAAAACGAAGCCGGACCCGTACCAATCGATTCTCCCACCACGCAAACGGGTACCGAAGGATAGGATTCTCTCAGTAATTGGTACGCTTCCTGAGCCGCCTTGTTGAACGCCTTCTTCGAGGGGCGGCCCGGTCTTTCCCCATATCCAGGATACTCCAGAATATAGACGGAATCATCTGCAGAAAATCGCGGCAACGCGTAAACGCGATCGGCAGCCTGTCCCCCATTCCCATGCATCATCAGCCAGACGTTTTGCGGCGACTCCACCTTGCGAGCGAATCCGATAGCAACCCCTTCCAACGTCCAAGCCTCCAGCCCGTTGTCCTGGTTGTGATGCGTCGGAAAATACAGAAGCTTCCGCTCAAACGAGGTACACCCCATCGTGAAAAGCAATATCGCAACACCCACAAAAATCCAAACGCCAATATTCATCTACTGATTGTATTAAGACCTATCCTCGAACTTCAAAATGTCCAATCGATTCAATAGGCATAGACTGACAGCCCTTCAGCCTGCATCAGTAGCGAATCGCAGGGGCGTCGTTCACGGCGACCGTGAAAATTTAAATAGACCGTGCCCTACGCGGTCGCCGCAAGCGACGTCCCTAAAAAACTCGGGATAATCTTTATCGCATTTATCCAATTTCATTTTCCCACCTATTCATTCCAATCTAGAATATCCGAAAACTGGCGACAAACGGCAGGTGGTCCGAAACCTCTTTCTTAAACGCCTCGCGTCCTTTGTTCAGCGTCCAGTGCATGGGAAACAGTCGGAGGCTCCCGCGGACATAGTCGGTCGAGTACGTGCGCGAGACCGCAAAGCCGTCCAGAAGATTGGCCCGGCCCTTTTCGAGAATATGAGAGTACCGTTCTTGCAAATCCCAGCAGGAGACAAAGTCCATAATATCATCGCCGCCCAGGTGGTGGAAATTGCTGACATCCTGCCCGGGAATCATGTTGAAATCTCCCATCAACAAGATCGCCCGACGCTTCAAGCCCGGCGTTTGCCGCAACTGGGCGATGTGCTGTCCGATCGCGACACATTGGCTGTCCCGCTTCTCCTGCTCCGGCCGATCACGACCCGCCTTTAGATGAACCGCGATCAGGATCGCCTTGAACTTGCCTATCTGAATATCGGCCTGAATCGCTCGACGGCCATTGGCATAGTCGCCTTCCGAACCAGGAATCAGATGGGCGTTGTTCACCTCTACCCCTGCCTTGTGAAGAAAGCCGATATGGATGTTCCCCTTGGGCTGCGGAATAATGGTACGGTTGTAGTTGAGGTCATAATCGTCCGCGAGCAGCTCAACCAGCCGGTCGATATGGCTTACCGGACTCACTTCTACCAGAGTAACCAGCTCGGCATCCAGAAGTGCGAGCCCTTCCGCCTGATTCTTGGCACGCAGGGTATTAGGACCGATCCCCGCCGCCATGTTGAACTTGTTGAACCCCGCGAGGTTCCATACCGCAACGCGGGCCAGGCTGTGTTTGAATTCGCTCATAGGATTAATGGAGTTGGATCTATAAAATCAGAATTGGAACACCTGAAAACTAAACACCCGCCATGTTGCTTGGCAAGCCGATCTAGCAATCCAAACGCGACGTTTGCGGCGACCGCAAACGACGAGAGAAATTCACCTTACGCAGTCTCCGCAATCGACGCCTCTACAAGCTCCTCTGCGAAAGTTCCTCAATATATTGCACGCAATCTGGAACTCGATTCGAATTTTATCGTGACCCTTTCGCTTCTCTGAGATCGTCGAACCTCTCATCAAAACGCCGCATACTCCTTCTTCCCGTCTGCGAGGCGATACTCCACCCCGATCCAGTCAGCGAGTATCGGGCCGAGCCATTCGCTTTTCTCAATCGCTTGTCGTGAAAGGATTGTGACACCTTTCTCCCCTTCTACCGCCAACCCCCAGGTCGGAAAGCTGTCCTCGCCCTCACCCCCGTCCTTGATTTGCTGAATCGCCTCGATCTCAGCAACCAGAAACTCCCGCTCCTTCTTGTGGCGAAAAAGGCGTCGCGTGACTTTAAGGCGATCCGCTTCCACTTCAAAGGTCGTCGCGGAAAAGAAATGCCACAGGACAAACTTTATAGCCAGATACTCGCCAATCCAAAAGGGGATCATAAACAGATAGAAGAACACGTTTTCCAAGGGAGGGGCCGTGATCGCTCGATAGGTAAGCAACACGCAGCCAGGTGTCCATATCATGAGCCAGACGATGAAGAATATCCCTATCCCCCACGATCCTCTCGTTCGGTAGCAAATGGAGGGATTGCCGCTTTCTGATTCAACAAACTCGAATCCCTTGGGGGCATTAGCGATTTGATCGGCGTTCACGATTGCAGCAAAACAGGACTCACTATTAACGGAAATCCTTCTGGTTCACCTTTCTCTTGGTTTGTTTAAGCCCATTGGATATTGATTCCTACATTCACTTTCAACATTCTTATCGTACTCACCAAGCTCTAATACAAACGCATCTTTTCCGGAGTCGATGCTTCGCATCACACAAATAGGTCGCAATGACAAGAATCGAAACCAGATCCTGTAGCAGTTTATTCATTGTGAACTGAACTTCAATTGATACGACGAAGGCTAGCGCAGAACGCTGACTGGTTCTGTATCCAATTACCGGATATAAGTTTTTTTCTTTGAAATCATAAAGGTAAGGATGAGCATTCCCAAAGCTAGAAGGGTTATACCCATACCGTGTGGATTTCTCATTGATTCTTCTATTCCTCCGTAAAATTGGCGAATTGGAAACCCAATTCCAACGTTCAATACGAACCTAAATTCACCAGCGAATATTTCGAATGTTTGAACAAGGTAGAAAACGATTAGTATCCATTTACCCAATATATTTCCAAATAGCACCGTCACGGAACCAGTTAAGCCTGACAGGGCTAAAAACAGGTGGGAATAGCTGAGAAAGCTGAGATTCTT
>JAUHWE010000764.1 GCA_030424825.1 Verrucomicrobiia bacterium | reverse complement strand
ATCGAAGATTGGTCGAGAAGCATCGCGAGGAGGAGTCGATTATCTGGGTGACCGATAAACCGGAGTCAATCGAAGTGGACGCGTCTCGTGGAGATTGCTGTGTCAGCATCCCGCGAAGTCCGGCGGGTCGCATGGACCAAGTGTCTCTGGCTTTGATCATTGCCGTCATGAATGGAACGGTGGCGGATGACGAAACGGTGGTTTGCTTGTTGGGAGTGGCGGGATCCAAGCGATTAGACAATTTGCTGTTGGCGAATCCCAAGCGAGACTTCGACTGGTTTAGCGATCATGTCGTGTCTGAAAACCAAAATCTTCCCATTTCTCAAGAGTTTGTCCGGCTGATTGACATCGCTCTGAAATTTGCGGCGGAAGGTCGAGAGGGGAAGCCGATTGGAACGGTTTTTCTATTGGGGGATATCAAGGAAATGAATACGGTCTCACGTCCTTTGATTCTAAATCCATGCAAGGGACACCCCAAAAAAGACCGGAGTATCCACGACAGCGAATTCGTCGAGACGATGCGGGAGTTTTCCGCGCTGGATGGAGGGTTTCTCGTGGATACCAAGGGCACGGTGGAGCGGGCGGGTGTCTACCTGGATGCTCCCGTCACTAAGAAAGTGAAAGTGCAAAAGGGCTTGGGTTCGCGACACCTGGCTGCTGCCGCGGCTACTGCCAAGATCAGCGCATTGGCGATCGTCATTTCTGAATCCTCGGGTACGGTCACGGTATTTTTTGACGGCTCAAAAGTCCTCTCGCTGAATCGGCCGGCAGAGTAGGGTGGTGGTTTCAGCCGCCTGAGTTCTTGAGTCGCGGGCGAACGCGATAGGGGGCCTTCTTGCAGTAAGAAGGTCCGGCGACAGTTTGATCTGATCTCCCATTAGGTTTCTCTTGAACTAGGGATAGGGGTGAATCATTTCAAGGTATGGCGACGAATCGGAGATCCGCAATTGTGATGGCTGGAAAGACGGAGGACCATGCGTCGCTATTTAGGAGGATTCGATTTTCGGTGCACGATCCGGTGGCGTTGATTGAGTGGGATGAAGGGGCGGAGCGGATACTCATTTTACGCGATATCGAAATGGAGCGGGCGAAGCAGCAGGCACGAGTGACTCGGGTCCATTGTCCGGCTGACTTTTCTCCGGCAGAGGGACTGTCCGGCGATCGAGCGACCGCGACGGCCCAAGCGGTGGCGGAATGCTTGCGAAGATCGGGAGTGGAAGTGGTAACCGGCGACCGCTTGCTGCCTCTGATTTATGTAGATATGATTCGTCGGGTCGGAATCGAGGTCGCCTATGATCCGGACCTAGGGGTCTTGGACAGACGGCAAAAGGACGAGGAGGAGATTGCTTTTTTGCGCGAATCGCAGCGGGTCACGGAGGAAGTGATCGAGCAGGTTTGCCGTAAGATCGCTCGTTCCGAGGCGGATTCTGATGGTGTTCTAGTGAACGATGGAAAACGTCTAAGCTCCGAATACCTCCGCATGTATATCGACCAGTTCTTTTTGGAGCGGGGCTTTTCCAATCCGCCTGCAATCATCGCAGGAGGACCTGCGGCATCCGACTGCCACAACATTGGTTGGGGGGAACTGAAAACGAGTACACCGATAATTGTAGACATATTTCCAACTAATCGAGCGACGCGTTTTTGTGGTGATTGTACACGGACCGTGGTGCATGGAGACATTCCGGATGAAGTCGTTCGAATGCACGCCGCCGTTTCCTCGGCCAAGAAAGCGGCCATCGAAGCCACTAGGGAAGGGGTGACCGGCGAGTTGGTTCACGAGACAACTCTGGGAGTGCTCACATCTTTTGGATACGGAACGCGACTGCCAAATTCGGAAGACCCGGATTCCTACTGTGGCATGACCTGCGGTACGGGACATGGGATTGGGCTGGAAGTGCACGAACCGCCGCTTCTTGATTTTAAAGGGCCCGAACTGCTGGTGGGAGACGTGTTAACGATTGAACCCGGATTGTATTGCAAGGCGATCGGAGCTATCCGTTTGGAAGACATGGTCGTTGTTCAAGCGGACGGCTGTGAGAATCTGAATACTTTGCCGGAAGGCCTTGATTGGAGATAGAAAGTGTCCAATAAGTCCGGTTGTATAGATTTCTGATGTAGGGGCGTCGCTTGAGGCGACCGCATCGTAAGGATTCTAGCCACTTGAGCGATCGCGCACAAGTGCCGCCCCTACAATACATTCAAGGATTTTCTCCCTGGGTTTTGCGGGGTAATGAGCCTGTTCGCTTGGAAGGTCCCTTGCTACCGCCATGGCTTCC
>JAUHWE010000083.1 GCA_030424825.1 Verrucomicrobiia bacterium | reverse complement strand
GTTATCGACTAATCATCTTCGATCTCTGGCATCGAGCATGGGGAACTGAAGTATTGAGGGATAGAGTCGGAGGGTGCGGGTAATTCCGCCTCCGCTTTCCGAACCAGGTCTGCCAGTAGCGAGCGGTGACACTTTGAATCGTCTGGGCAGAAACAGCCGAGGTTTACGCGGACAGTTTGGCAAATGGCGGCGATGAGGCGAATGGCCTGGACGGATTCGGGCCTCTTCATTTCTCGAATATATCGTTGTGCGAATTGCGGATGCGAAATCGCTTGCTTCCGGTACGCGGAAAAGAGCGCTTTGCTAGGGGCGAGCAAGGGCATCCAGACTTGAAAGTATCCCTTGCGGAATCGGTCTTCTACGCGAATGCCGCGCGGGGCGAGCCGAGCGACGCCGATAGAAATGCCGGGTAGCTTGGAACCGTGACCGTACTGATAAAGGTGCAATTTCATAGAGGGTGGGGTGTTGGAAATAAATAACGTAATACGATATAAAACTTGGCAAATGCATAATAGTGGTCAAGCTTCGGATCTAATGGATTCACCAGATTCTCAGGACCGATTGCAGACCCATTGTGTGCATTTGGGCGGAAAGGAAGGGCGGAATGGTCCTTATGTGCCGCCGATCGTCCAGAGTACTGTGTTCGATCTTGGGGACGCGGCAGATGCGGAAGCCATTTTTTCCGGCGAACGCTCGGGTTTCGCCTACACGCGGTTTGGAAATCCTACGGTGGAGAAACTCGCGGAGGCCGTGCAGTGGTTGGAGTGTGGTAAGGGGGCGATGGTGACCAGTTCTGGCAATGCGGCGACGCTTTGCGCCATCACGGCGGCGATGTACGGGCGAAAGGGGAAATTGCTGACCCATCCGGATATCTATGGGGGAAGCCACGAGTTGTTAGCGATTTTAGAGGAGGTATATGGCCTGTCAGTCGAGGTACTCGATTCGGCGAACGAAGAGAAGTGGCTAGAATCCGTATCGCGCGCGGGTGCGGTGTTGTTGGAGTCGCCTTCGAATCCTTTGATGCGGCTAATCGATATTGAAGCGACGGTGCAGGCCGCTCGTCCTAGCGGGGTGCCGGTGATTGTGGACAACACGGTGGCGACACCGTATAACCAGCGTCCTTTGGTCCTGGGCGCGGATTGGGTGGTGCAATCAACGACCAAGTACTTGAACGGACATTCCGACATGGTGGGCGGTTGCGTGGTGAAGCGGGAAGCTTTGACGTCGCAAGATCGGCGTGTTCACAAGAATTTAGGCGGGACGGTGAATGCGATGGAGGCGTGGATGATACTGCGTGGGATGCGTACCTTTGCGCTGCGGATGAAAGCCCACAATCGCAACGGCGCCGCAATCGCTCAGTGGTTGGCGGCTCGTCCTGAAGTTGAAAGGGTGTATTACCCTGGAAGTGGGGAAGGGCGCCAAAGAGCTCTTTTCGAGCGACAAATGGCGGCGGGAAGCGGGCTGCTCGCCTTTGAACTAAAAGGGGGCAAGGTGGCCGCAGAGCGGTTCCTCGACCGGATGAAGCTGATCACGCATGCGGTCAGTTTGGGTGGTATGGAAAGTTTGGCGACACGCCCAGCGATGTCCAGCCATAGAGGGATGACGCCCGAGGGACGAATAGAGGCAGGCATTTCGGAGGGCTTGATCCGCTTGTCGGTCGGGGTTGAGTCGACTGCGGATCTTGTCGCGGATTTGGAGCAGGCCCTTGGTGACTGAAATTACTATTATGAGAATATATAGCGATATTGTTGAAACGATTGGAAACACGCCTTTGGTGCGTTTGAATCGCACGGCGGCAGCACATGGGGCTCGATGCGAAATCGTGCTCAAGCTTGAATTTTTTAATCCGCTCTCGAGCGTGAAGGATAGGATTGGCGCCGCCATGATCAATGCGGCGATGCAAAAGAACGAGATCGGTGCGGATACGACTTTGATTGAGGCGACGAGTGGGAACACTGGGATCGCATTGGCATTCGTGGCCGCCGCAAAAGGCCTCAAGCTGATCCTCGCCATGCCGGAAACGATGACGGTGGAGCGGCGTAGAATGTTGAAAGCGCTGGGAGCGAAATTGGTTTTGACCGAAGGGGCTAAGGGAATGAAAGGAGCGATGGCGGAGGCTGAGCGCATCGCGGCGTCTATTCCAAACAGCTTTATTGTTAGCCAATTTACGAACCCCGCCAATCCTGAGATTCATCGTCTCACGACGGCTCAAGAAATCTGGAACGATACGGACGGAACCGTGGATATCGTCGTCTCTGGGGTTGGCACCGGCGGTACGATTACCGGGATAGCGGAAGCGCTGAAGCCCTTGAAGCCAGATCTGAAGATCGTAGCGGTGGAGCCTGAGGGGTCACCGGTTTTGTCCGGTGGCGAGCCGGGGCCGCACAAGCTCCAAGGTTTGGGAGCGGGGTTTGTGCCTGAGGTTTTGAATACGGATTCCTACGACGAAGTGATTCGGGTGAAAGAATCGGATTCCGGTCCGATTAGCCGCGAAGTGAACAGACTCGATGGGATCCCGGTCGGTATCTCGTCTGGGGCGGCCATCTGGGCGGCCATTGAATTGTCAAAACGCCCAGAGAACGCTGACAAGCGGATCGTCGCTATCGTGCCGTCTAGTAGCGAGCGTTACTTTAGTTCGTGGTTGTTTGACGACCTCGATGTGGGCAGTGACGAAATCTAGTTACTCCAGGACTTAGAGGTCTTTGATGAAGGGAAAATGGACTTCGGAAAAAAGTGGGCTTTTAAAAAAAATAAAATGGACCTCTCATTCGATTGAAAAGTCTTAGACATCATGTCTTCAAATTCAAGTTATTCTACTGAGCGTGTGGAGTCAAATGGCGAAGCCATTGCGAGTAGGATTGCTGAAATTGAGGATTCCTTGTTGAGAGAATCCTGGTTGCCGATCAGCCTGCGCGGCTTTTTGGCCACTGAGCTGCCTCAGCTTCGAAAGGCGTTGCTCATGGGCGGAAAACGTTTAAGGCGAAAGATTGCGACGCGGTTACTTGTCCTTTCGTTTGCAACGTGGGTCTACGGTCCCAGTCCTCTGAATTCCGAAACGGTTTTCCGATTGCAGGCGTTGGAGTTGGAGATCAATGGTTCTCTACTATATGAGTCGAAACCGAAGTAGGGGTATCGGGTGACTAGAACCTTTTCTAAAAGCTGTTTCGGATGATGTTGTCATCATTTCTGGAGGAAATGCGTACGGGTAAGGGATCGACGAGTGACCGGTCGCATTCTGAATATGTATCCAAACTTTAACGGTAACAAAAGCTTCTCTTAATGAGTACTGCAGGTTGAGAGCGACTAACCTTTGCTTTTGCGGCCTTTTTTCGAAGCTTTATTGAGGAGGCCGATAAGATCGGGGCCAACAATGCTGAGTTCGTCTTGGTGCGCCTTTATGAGTTCGTTCAAGATACTGAGCCCTTTTGGGGTTAGCTTAAGGTGAACACTGCGTCGATCTTCTTCCGAAACCGCTCTCTGTACGAGATTGACCGATTCCATGCGTTTAGCGAGTCCTCCGGCGGAGTGGTGTTCAATCTGCATTTGCTCGGCCAGCTCGCCTACCGTTACCCAGTCTCGGTCGGGATAGCCATGGATGGAGAGCATTGCCTGGTACTGTTGCGGTGTGACGCCGTGTTCAATGGCGGCGTTTTCGCTAAAGCCGAGAAACTTGCGGAGCCGATAGCGAAAATCCGCCAAAAGCTCATAGTCCGATTTCCTAAGATTCGACGATGATCGCGTTCCTTTTGCCATTTAATCTTCGGTATTAGCGATCGCAGGCGGCTTGTCTAAGCCAAACTGAATATTTGCTGTCGAATCACCTGGCAAGCAGGTCGGCGGGTGTTTGACTGTCGATTGCCACGTGGAAGCGATCAGTGTTTGCGTTTGCCCTTTCTGTCTCTTGGGTCCGTTGCCAGTAGTCGGAAAACGATTCATCTTTGCGGCGTTCGGAAACGAACGTCTCTAGAATTGGTCGTATTTCTTCCACGAGAGAATCGAGGGGAACCGATTTTCTCCAAAGGCTCGCCATGTGGTTGCCGCGATGCGAGCCGCCGATGAATACGGAGTATTTCCCTGGTCCTTTGCCAATGAAGGCGATGTCAGCGTTGTAGGGTCGAGCACAGCCGTTCGGGCACCCACTCATGCGGACGAGCAAGGGTTCTTGGTGAATTCCAAGGACGGCGAGTAGACGGTCCAGGGAATCCATTACGCCTTGGAAGACGCGTTCGCTTTCGGCGAGGGCAAGTCCGCAGGTCGGAAGGGAGACGCATGCGTGCGAGGTACGTCTAGCTCGAGAGAACACTGAGGCGTCAGGAATCTCGTGCCTCCTCAGGATCTTGTCGATCTCGGGTTTCGCTGATTCGGGAATCCCATGCAGGTATAGATTAGCGTTCGGACTGATCGTCAGGGTCGGAGAGTGGGTTTCACAAATTTCCCTTAACGCAGACTTGTGCTTGCCAAAGGGGGTGTCGGCAATTCTGCCATCGGGAATCCATAGACCGTAAAAGGCGAGCCCCTTGGATTGCGGGTGCCAGCCGAGCAGATCATCAACTGGACCGAGTGGAATGGCTTTGTGGGGCGTGGGGGCGAATTCGAGTCTGGAAGCGACTTGGTTGCGGAACCAGACAATGCCACGGTCGCGGATTAAGTATTTGAGTCGGGCCTGTTTGCGGTCGTCGCGCCTGCCAAAATCGCGTTGCGTCGTGACTATTGCCTTTAGTGTATCTATTATCTGGTTGCGCGGTACATGGAACAAAGGTGACCCAAGAGAAGGGTGAGTCTGTTTGTTGCCGAAGCTCATACCCATCCCGCCGCCGACATAGATGTCAAAGCCGACAATGGTATCGTCATTCACATCTGCGACGAGTCCGGTGTCGTGGGTCAGTACGTCGACGTCGTTGAAGGGCGGTATTGCGATGCCGATCTTGAATTTCCGGGGCAGGTAGGCGTTGCCGTAGATCGGGTCCTCGACTTCCTCCTCTTGAACCGGAAGCTTTTCCCCATCCAGCCAAATCTCAGTATAGCCGCGACTTCGAGCGTAGAACGTTTCGCTAATCTCTTTGGCAAGGGCCCGGGATTCCTGGAAGGATGGGGAGTCAAAGGGAACGGCGCAGGCCATAGTGTTGCGAACGATGTCGCCACAAGCCCCGTAAGTGGACAGCCCGCATGCATTTATCGTGTGGATACATTTCTTAAGTGATCCCGACAGCACACCATGCAGTTGGATGCCTTGGCGATTTGTGAGGCGTAAGGTGCCGTTGGCGAGTTCTTCCGACATCCGGTCATGGGTCAAATATTGCTCTGAGTTTAGGAGACCACCCGGAATCTTGCTGCGCACCATGAATTGCCAGGCTTTACCCAAACCTGCCTCGCGGCGTTCACGACGGGAATCTCTGTCGTCTTGCTGGTAGGAACCATGAAATTTCAAGAGCTGCAGTTCACGCTCCTCAAAATGGTCAATACCCGCTTCCAAGGCTTCTGCGATGCCGCCTCGCAAACCTATACTCTCCTTTTTAATCCTTTCGTTTTTTTCGCTCATAGTGGGTGAAAATCGAGAGTTATTCAAACAACAAGCGGGACTTCAAGAAAAATAACGTAATACGATATAAAAATTGATTTGGGTTATCTTCTAGTAGGAGGCGAACTTGTTCTCCGGTTTTGTTTGCAAAAAGTAATCATAGAAATAGACGGAAGGATTATAGTGGAGGAAGGCCCTCATAGCTGTCATTGGAATACCAAGACATTCATAGAATCAGGTGCTAGAATGGACTGTCGGAGATCCTGAGATCAGCCGTGAGGATGAACCGCCGATTGGGATCGATTTTTCCGCATTCTAATCGATGAGTTGAGTTCCGCAATGCGAATTGGATAGGCGGAAGTGTCACCGATACGGACACCTTCTATTCGGTAAAATCAAATACTCCCGGGAAGGTATTGTTTATTTCAGTGCCAAAATACTCCCGGTAAACGCTGCTGCCCGTTTCCAAAGACTCGAAGGTGAGGTCTACTTCCTCCAGGTAAATCGCGGCATTATTGTTGTCCTCGTCGTAGGTGAGCGTAACGCGTCCGGTAATTTCTCCTGTTTTCACATACTTCCAATTGCCGCGCTCTGGCGTTCCCCCATTGGGCTCGGTGTAGTTGAAGCGGGTTTCGGAATCGAAGGTCCAGGCTGAGTTGACGATGTGTTTCCCAATCGCCATGCGCGCAAAGGCCGCTTCCGTGGGCGATGCGCCCGCTCCAAAGATCGGAAATGCGCTCAGGTCGAACGTTCCCGACGCTTTGCTCTGCTCGAAGTTGTTGATCACTTCGAAATATTCGTAGTTGCCAGAGTGGTCGGTGATAAAGGTCAGCCGGATCAGTTCCGCGAACTGGGTGGCATCGTTGTTGGACTCATCGTAGGTAAACCCAAGCAGCGCCTTGTCCTCATCGGCATCCGTATCCAATCCGTAAAACCAGTTTCCAGGTTCGCCATTGCGTATGAAACGCAGAGAAGGCTTAATGGTGCTGAAGATGTAGTCAAATCCGGGAAACTTGCGCTCTAGCACTTGCTCGTGGAATTCTGAAGCGGAAGGGGCAATCCCGCCACCTTCAACGACCGATACGGTCAAAGTCGCTTTTGCCGTTACTCCATCCGAACCGGTGACAATGATGTCTATCGGCACGTCTCCCACGCTATCGAAAGTCGGTGTTACCTGTATCGAGCTGGAGAACGAGCTTCTGAGAATCTTGATGCTTTCCTGCGGGATAAGGGCAGGATTCGATGAGATGGCCTCAAGCTCGGGGAAGTCGAAAGGAAAGGCCCGGTCGGAGAATCCGAACACAACCGGCTGCGATTCCCTCCCGTTAGCTACTTGAATCGAATCCTGGAATAGCGCGATGGTTGGAAAACGGATTCCCGCTCGGTAGAACGTGGGACCGAAAGGATTGCTAAAGAAGGTGGCTTGCCCCTCCACTTCATCTTCGAAGTTTGGATAAATCTCGTTACTCGACCAAGTCTTCAGGTCGTAGCTGTTTTCCATATACAAGCGCTCAACGAACTGATTGGCCGTCAGAGTGAATTTAATCTCCAGATTAAAGCCATTGTGACTCGCTTCGATTTCTAAAAACTCGATCTCGGTATCCGCCACTTCCTGTCCGCATACCTTGAGCGTTCCTCCTGCCCACGCGAGCAGGAGGCAACTGAACCGGAATGCCGATCGCAGGGACATTTGAGATTCTTCATAAGAGAAAAAATCTCTTTTGTAAATCCCCATTTTGCCGCGTTCAATGCGAAGCGAGACTGTATCCTGCCGCTCACGCTAGCCGCCCGAGTTTGAACGGACCTAAGGGTCGTTGGTCATGACTCTGTGAGTCGAACCTTTCAATCACAATCAAACGTAGGACTTATGCTTGCGTTAGGCCGCGGCTGTTTAGTTTGTAGGACCTTTTGGTGTGGCTCGCAATTAGTTCCTCAGAGTTCAATCGAGTCCTATTACGGAGAAATCATTGGCTGCGGTAGGCAGGTCTAATGTTGCAGCCAGTGTCAATGAGCCGTCGGATTGAACTTTCCAGATTGTGAATTGCTTGTCGCCCGATTCCCGGACGATGAGGTGCTGGCCGCTAGGGGAGGTGTCGATCTTCCAGGGGATATCGCCGACTCGGGTGCGGGCGACCTGGCTGAGCCTGCCATCGGGTTCTACTCGGAAACTGAATACGCTGTCTTCGTTTCCGTTGAAATCACGCACAGCCACGAAGAGGAGTTTCCCATCAGGGGAGACAACGAGGTCGGAGGCGTGCAGATCGCGTTTGCCCTGTTCGAAGGGCGAGCGTCGTGGCATTGTAGTGGCGTGCTGGATATCGGATAGCTGGCCATCGCTGCCGATCGAGTAGACGCTGACGCCAAGCTGCTGCTCATTGCTGAAATAGGTGATCGGCAAGCTGGGGTGGTAGGCAATGTGCCGGGGGCCGAACATCGCTGGAGGTTTTGCATCGAAAGGCTCGAGTGGGGTCAATTGGCCGCTCCTTTCATCGAAGGCGTATTGAAAAAGAGCATTGTTGTTTTTTACGCAAGGAATGTAGGCGAATCGATTGTCCCGAGTGGTGAGGATACTGTGGGCTTCGCGGTTAGGTGTTTCAAATGTACGGACCAGGCTGCTCACCGCGCCGTCGGGATCCAGTCCGTATACCGAAATCCTACCGGTGCGGTAGTGGGCGGACAGCAGATAGTGGCCGCTGCGATCCACGCTGGTATAGCCCAGAGGCCCGTCTAGTTTGGAAGTGGCAATGAGCTGTAGTTTTCCGGTGGTGCCTAATGCAATGGTGGCGGCGTGGCTGATTTCGTTATCCGATCCGGTGATGATGAAATGACGCCCCTTGGGGTAGACAGCGCTGCCGCTTGCGTCGAACGGGAGTTTAAGGGCATCGCGTTGAGATACTTGAGCCTGGCTCCCATTTGCCGTGACCGCGATGCTCAGCACTTGCTGATTCTTGGAATCGGGAGCAACGATGAAAAAAGAATTGTCCGCAGAGATGCGTGAGCAAGCGATGAAGGCGAACAAGCAGAGATAGAGAGCCCGGGTCATTAGAAACGATATTCGACCAAGAGATGGACGGATACAAGATCCAAGCGAATCAATCCAAAAACACGTAGGCTCCGCCCAAGTCTGGGATCTAATGAATCCGTCCCTACAGCCAAAAATAAGGCAGTCTTTTAGAGAGCATCTTAGACCCTCACTGAGTCTACGTTAGTTAATTGATCGGACATCGAAAGTAGCTCACTCGCTTTAGCGTGAGTCACCTAAGACGAATGGATTATTTTTGGCTCACGCTAAAGCGAGTGAGCTACGGTTGCTCCTTTGTCCTGGTTCAGGATCGATGGGGTGTCTGCGTCCATTTTGAAATTTGAATACCTAAAAATCGCCTAACCTATTCAGTCTGCCAAGGAGGCAATCTCTCTCAGTGTCTCCCTTTCATGGGGAATGTTCAGTGCTGCTTCGGCGTGGGCCAATGCTTTCCGGGCTTGATCCTTAGCGAGCGCTTTAATGTGGCTGGGAGAAAGTTCAGCGATGGTCTGCAATGCTTTCTGCAATCGGATGGCCACTTCCAGAGTACCGGCTCCATCCCGGGCCAAACCGCTGAAGCAGTCCTCGAATAGGTCCGCGTGGTCGATAGGCGCGACCTGTACGCGACCGTATTCGGGTTCGAGTGTCTCGTCCTCGTCATGGGGGGAGGTGTATTCTACTAATAGTCGAACCATCCTTCCAATTACGTCGATAGCCGATCCGGGATCATTGACGGCGGATGAAAGGGCCCGACTGGCGATTTCCGACAAGACGATAAGCGCGAAGCGGGGGTCTTCGTCGAAGGTTCGATTGGCGCCAACGCGGAAGGCGTCGACGATAGGCTGTGTTTCGATAGGCGATTCGCGATCTGAATCGGCACTGATATGCGCGAGCGTTCGATTGGGTGTGGCAAACACTCCGGGCAAAGCGGTAACAAATATTGTGATACCTTCCTTCTCCGCGAAATTCTGAAGGGCCTCCATGTCGATCATTTGAATATAACCGATTTCCTTTGAGGAAAGCTTCATCGAATTTTTCGGAATCTCATTTAGCGGACCGCCTCCGAGATAGGGTCGCTTCTTGCGTCGTTTCAGTACGTGTTTGGCAGTTCTCTCCACATTTTCAATGGTGTTGCCCAATCGACCAAGTCTTGCCACACGGTCCACCCAGCGTACGAAAGTCAGGATAACAGTGAGAAAGAAAAATATAGTGAGGCAGAAGATGGCAAAGCGCCCGGCGACCTCGTAGTAACTGTTCTTTACCGCTGTGAGCGCTACGATGCTGAAAATGAATGTGCCAATAAAGGTGGACAGGGCGTTTTGAGAGACGTCGTCGGCAATGATCAAAGGAAACGAGCGAGGGGTTGCGTTGTTGCTGGCTGAGGCGTAGGCGGAGACCATCGAAGCCACACTAAAAGTAGCGATCACCAACATGCTGGATGCCATTATGGACAGCATGGTCTCGATCGTGTCCACGGTGATTTCAGGTGCCCAATCTCGCCCGTTTGTGCTATCCGCGAGGCGCACCAGAAAAACGAGCCCAACAGAAAAGACGATCATCGCCAAGGGGCGTATCCACAGGTTTTCTTTCAAACGGTTCCAGATGAAGCGCAGACGATTGATCATTTTACGTTAAGGGGGTGGCGGTTATGAGGATATTGCGATACTGAGCACGCTTTTTTCAAAGTCGATAGACTTCGAAAAGGAAAGGGCTGGAATTCCTTGTTAGTGTTACACTCGCTCTCGTATCGGAGGTTTTCTTTAGAGAAGCCATCTGGCTACGGGATGGCCGGATCATTGGCAAAAACCGGGAGCTGATAAAATAGAGATCATTTTTTGCAGGGATTGCCTCGCTCAATAAAAATGTCTATAAAGCCCTCGTTGCCTTGTTGTGGCGGGCAGGGAAATCGGGGCATGACATACCGATTCGAACTTCTGATTTCACGCAACGGGATGGGTTGAATGAGCGTGCTAGATGAATCACTACGTGAGCGGGAAATTTATCAGCAAAATTGAGTGGCTTTGGTGACGCTTTTATCGGACCTTCATGAAATCGGAGGGAGTGTTTTCGAGGAAGGTGGCGTCAGAGTCAGGAGCCAAGGAGCTTCGCCCGTGGCTTGTCTGGCTAGTCGGGTTCTACGCAGTCTGGCTAGGTGTCGTGTTTTTGGGAAGCCATTGGCAGACGATCGTCGATCATTGGGGGATTGCCTTTGCCATGGCGATTGGTTCCTACGCGGCCGGGTCGACGCCGATGGGTGGAGGGACGGTGGGGTTCCCGGTGCTGGTCTTGCTGTTTGGGGAGGCGCCGACGCTGGGGAGGGACTTCAGCTTTGCAGTTCAAAGCATCGGGATGACGAGTGCCTCGATATTCATCCTCTGCCGTCGACAGCCTATCGAGTGTCCCATGCTTCGCTGGGCCGTGCTGGGGTCCCTGATCGGGACGCCGTTTGGAGTCCTGTTCTTGGCGCCGCTAGTTTCCGGCCTAATCATCAAAGTGTTGTTTGCGATCGTTTGGTGCAGTTTCGGCGTTCTCCACTTGTACCGTTTGAAAGAGATCGCGAGGCACGAAGGGCTGGCTCCTGGAGCGCATCGATTTGATCGAAACGCGGGTTTCTGGGTCGGATTGCTCGCTGGGGCGACCGTTTCGTCAATCACGGGCGTGGGGGTGGACATGGTGCTCCTTTGCCAGGCCGATCTGAAGATCGCGATTCCCACCTCGGTAATTATCATGGCCTTCACATCGCTGGTGGGTTTGGCGACAAAGACACTGTTTGGCTCGCTTCAGCCCGGTGTATTTGAAAATTGGTTAGCGGCCGCTCCGGTGGTCATCCTAGGCGCTCCTCTGGGGGCCTTTATCGTGAGCCGGATTGGCCGGACTCCGACCCTGCTGGTCGTGTCGATTCTTTGCATCGGGCAATTTCTGTGGACCGTGCAGAATGAGTGGGCTGCGTTGGGCGCGGCGGGAGCTGGCGCCGCTTTAGCCGGGGTGTTGTTGTTCAATCTGGGATTCGAATACCTGCAC
>JAUHWE010000082.1 GCA_030424825.1 Verrucomicrobiia bacterium | reverse complement strand
ATTGAGCCTTCCCGCGGCAAATGCGCCCGCGAAATGAAATGTCTCGAATATTAACAAAATATTGTCAGCCAATCACTTGTAGCGCTAGCTTGACGCGTATGATCAACGATCGCGGTTACAGGGATAGGGTCGATGTTTTTGCGTCTTCCCTCTTTACTTTTTTAGTTGGTGTACTCATTGAAGCCGTCTCCCTGACCGGTTGATAATTGACCCCTTCGTACTTTTTCGTGATTGGTGTTCCTTATATGACAAGATCAATTCTATCAGGGCCAGCGGTGTGGAAAGGTGATGGGCTGTTGCGACGTTCGGATTGGGAATGGAATTTCGCGGACGCCAAACCGATCGAGATTCGACAGGCATTGGAGAATGGTCCGGGAGCATTGATGTTGCGCGGCTTTCCGATCGACCAATACGATTGCGACGAAGCGCGCGAGGCATTTCGAGCCTGGTGTGGCCAGCTAGGGACCTCGCTCGCTCAGAACGAAAAGGGCAACACGGTATTTGATGTTACGGATGCACGATTTGGTTCCAGTGATCCACGTATGCGCGGACCGAATACTAACAAGAAACTTTCGTTTCACACGGATCGTTGCGACGTCATCGCTTTCCTGTGCTGGAAGAAGGCCCTAACTGGGGGAGAGAACGAGGTGATCAGCTCCATGCATCTTTACAACGAGATTGCCCAGAGACGTCCCGATCTGCTTGAAATTTTGAAGGAGTCGTTTACCTATAAGCGGCACACGGTGGACCTCGGGAATGAAAGCCACTATTGCCAGCAGCCAATCTTCTCGTTTCGCGACGGGTTTTTCGCCTGCAGCTTTCTGCGGGTCTTGATTGACCGGGCCCATGCCGATCCAGAGCTGCCGGATCTGACTCCGGAGCAAATCGAGGCGATGGACTTTTTTGAAGCGGTGGCAGGCGAGTCGGGCCAGTCCTGCCGTTTCACGCAAGAACGAGGCGATATCCTACTTCTCAACAACTGGGTGACGCTCCACCGGCGGACCGCATTCGAGGATGGGGAAGATCCGGTAGAGAAGCGCCGGATCTTTCGCGTGTGGCTCAGCATGCCCAATAGCCGACCCATCGATAAGCGGTTCGAGGCCAATTTCGGAGCTACGAGCGCGGGCGAAGTAAGAGGCGGCTTTCCCGTTTTGAAGGATCAGTAAACCGGATTCGTAACGGCGTGATTGAACCACAAAGGAAGCGGAGGTATATCGCAATGGGTACGAAGGAAAAGAAGTCTCATTCTGCCACACAGGAATGGGACAATAATTATCTCGAACAAACCGTTTCGATTCGCGATACAGATTACATGAAGAAACCACCCCTATTCAGAACTCTCTTTTGCCTCTGCGGGATCGTAACCTGCATTCCCCTACTCCAAGCGCAGCAGCCCGACGAAGGATTCTTCGACCGATGGGCCCTGACGATTCCTGACGGTCGCGCCGGTTGGCTGGAAGTCACCCAAGAGGATGGCTACTACGACGCGAGCATCCTTTGGGGTGGCGGCAGTGTAGTGCCGGTTGATAGCGTCGTTTTTTCGGACGACAATACGCTGCTCGTGACACGATCGAAGGCGGTGAAACGAACGGACCCTAGCGGAAAAGTTGTCCGCACGCAGCGATTCACCGATCTCATCACCGCGAAGATTGACGGCGATGAGATGCGGCTAACCCTCATGCATCCAAATTTCAATGGCAAAGGCTTGGAGAGAAGTGAATTCACCGGGCAGCGTATCCCGCCCCTTCCTCCTAAGCCAAACCTGAAGAAGGTGAAGTACGGCAAACCGATCGTCCTGTTTGATGGGAAGAATCTTGATCAATGGGAATTGCTTGACCCAACCAAACCAAACGGCTGGAGCATTTCCGGCAAAGCCCTATCGAACGACCCCGTGCAAGAAGAGGGCAAGCCCCACGTTCGTTATGGAAATCTTCGCACGAAAGCGACCTTTGAAGATTTCAATCTCAAACTTGAAGTCAAAGTGCCCAAGGGCGGCAACAGCGGCATCTACCTTCGCGGCATTTACGAGATCCAAGTTGCCGCTACCTATGGCAAGCCGCTGGATTCCCACAATATGGGCGGCATCTATAGCCGGGTCGCTCCCGCGGTGGCGGCTGAGAAGCCGGCGGGCGAGTGGCAAACCTACGATATTACCTTGGTCGATCGGCATGCGACCGTGATCCTCAACGGCAAGACGATTCACGACAACGTGCCACTGGAAGGCTGCACCGGCGGCGCGCTTTGGTCAGACGAGTCCAAGCCCGGCCCTATTTATCTGCAAGGCGACCACACTCGAGCCAGCTACAGGAATATCGTTTTGACGCCTATTCGATAGTAGCTGTATTCGGAAATCCATTAAAGGATCTCTGAGGCAAGGACGCCCCTTTCAGGTTTCAGTTTTACTTAAGGTACTTGTCTAGGAATGCCAAGATTTGACTGTGGCCTCTGATCTGGTTCTCCTTTTTGCGGAAGCCGTGACCCTCGTCAGGGAAAATGACGTATTCTACCGGTACATTGTTCGCCTTGACGGCGGCGACCATGTCATCTGACTCCGCTTGCAGCACCCGTATATCATTGGCCCCCTGGAGCACCATGACAGGGTTCCTGACCTTGTCCCCGTGAAATACAGGTGATATCCGGTGCAGACGTTCGGCTTCTTCCTCCGAATAAGGATCCCCCATTTCCGCGTAGAGAGCGTCCTTGAACGCGGCCCAGTGAGTCGGGATGGCTTTGAGCGTCCGTACCCAGTTTGTAACGCCGAAGATATTGACGCCGACTTGAAATTCATCCGGGTGAAGCGTCATCGCGGCCATGGTCATGAAACCGCCGTAGGAACCACCAATGATTCCAATCTTGTCCGGATGGATGTAATCGAGGTGCTGCAAGTACTTCTTCCCGTAGACACAGTCTAGGAGGTCTTTCTCTCCATGGTTGCGGTCGTCCATCTTGAAAAAGGTCTTGCCGTATCCACCGCTTCCCCGGTTGTTCACAGCAAGAATCGCGTAACCGTGGTTCACCAAGTATTGGATGAGCTCGGAAAACCCGACACGCGTCTGTCCACCCGGGCCGCCATGCACCCAGACGAGGGCAGGCGCTGGATTGAGGGAGGAGGCAGTGTGGGGCTTGTAGTAGATCGCCGGGATCTCCAGTCCATCGAACGAAGGGAATCTCACTACTTCGGCGGACACCAGATGCGCGGGGTCGATCTCGGGATTCAGAGTATGGGTGAGTCGTTTGAGTTCCTTGGATTCAAATTCGTATACGTAGTTGTCGACTGGAGACCGAGAAGTACCAATGCTGAGGCGCATTCTCTCTTCGCTCCTAGAAATGCTCACACTGAGCACGTTGCCATCGGGTATCTCCGGCATCTCTATCGCTTCGCCGGTAGCGGCTTTGGTGATATTCAAAACATTTCTGCCATCATCATTGACTCCGGTGACACGGTAAGTCTCGTTTTCCGAAAGGTAGCTATACATGACGTCCCAACCCGTCTCGAAAACTGTTTCGCGAGACTTGCTCTCGAGATCGTAGCGGGCGAGATACAGGAATTCCGACCCAGCATTGGTAATGTAGTAAAACGATTTGCCGTCTTCGCTGAATCCCGAGCTGGCGTAATTCCCAGGGTGATCGGGAACGGAGATTTCAGTCATCTCCTTCGAGTCCACCATATAGACATAGAGTTGGTTCTCGCTGGTGGTGATGGATCGGAATAGCGCGATCTTGCCTCCGTCCCGAGAGACCTGATTAATACGCAGTCCCCCGTCGTTCTGGTAGATCAAGGACGTGGACCAATCGGCGACCTCCATTTCATACAGATCGAAGAACTTCGGGTCGCGGCGATTTGAGGTAAAGTAGAATGACTGACGGTCTTTTGACCAGCCGTAAAAGGAGGTCTTTTCGTTTTCGCCCGGCGTGAGCTCAACACTCGTTCCGTCTTTCTTCAGCAAATACAAGTGGGAATTCTCATCTCCTCCTTTATCCGCCGAGTAGAGAACTTCGCCAGTGGAGGGCACGTAGCTCACCGCGTTGAGCGACTCGGTTTCGGAGTGCGTCAACTGCCGCCGGCTCCCATCGGCGATGTCTATTTCGAATAGGTTCATGATACCCGTTTCGTTGCTGTGAACCAGCAGCTTGGTTTCGTCAGGCGAGAACGTGCCGCCGGAAATGCGTTTGTTCTCGTAGAACTGCTCGATGCTATACTGCGGAATGTCGATCTCAGGCGCCGAGTTACGGCTGCAGGCCTGAAATAGGATCAGGCTGCATAGTGAAGAGAAAAACAGGAGGAACTTACTGAAAGTATCCATGCGAATCTTTGGGGTCAGGGGCTGGATTGAAGTTTCGGGGTGAGAGGGAGACTACTACGAATTAAAACTAGCATGCGTTGCCATTCTTGTAAATGGCGAAAGTCTACCTGGAGTTCTCGAACGTGCAAAAAGCCCTCCCAGAGCCTCCGATAAAATGGCTGTACGAAGCTTCGGATTATTAGGCCCAAAGGGAATCGCTGTGCTGCCATGGAATCCTGGCATCAGCGAACGGTAGTATATTTGTCGCGTTCTAGCGGGACGTTTTCCCGAGGAGCATTTCCTTTAGCTCTTCGACGAGAGCTGGGTTTTCTTCGGCCAGGTTCTTGGTCTCCTTTTCGAGAGAGGTGTGGTCGTAGAGCTCCGCATTACCGTCCTTGTGAAGCGTAAAGCGATAGCGGTCCGTGCGGAGTGTTTTCGCTTTCCCGTTGTAAGCAAACGCTGTGTGTCCTTTCGCATTTGGCTTTTCGATCTGAGGAAGAAGCGAACTGCCGTGGACGAAATCAGGCTTCTCTAAACCGGCGAGGTCACACAGTGTCGGAAAAAGATCAACAGTCTCTACGATCGCGTTCGACTTTGTGCCCGGTTTGCTCATACTGGGGGCAGAGATGATGAGGGGCGACCGCAGGGCCTCTTCGAAGAGGCAGTGCTTTCCCCAGATGGCGTGTTCTCCCAAGTGCCAACCATGATCGCCCCAGAGCACGACGATAGTGTCTTTGTCCCGGCCAGTTTCCTTTAGCTTCGAAAGAATCTCGCCAACGTGATGGTCGACGTAGCTCACGCACGCAGCATAGTGGCGACGTACTTTGTCCGCGTAGACGTTGTCTTCGCGCGGGTCTTGCCCGTAGTGGAAATATTGGCTGAAGAATTCACCTGAGCCATGCCAGGTACTTTGCCAGCCAGGTTTTTCCGGATGGGGGATCGGGGGTAGGTCCACCCCTTCATAGGGATCCATGTAGCGCTTGGGCGAACCGAACGGGAGGTGGGGCTTGATGAGACCGATAGCGAGGAAAAAGGGCTTGTCCGAACCGGCTAAATCCTCGAGTTGCTCGAGACCCTCGTCCGCGATTAGTCCATCATGGTAATCCGTGTCTTCGCCTTCCGCGCTCTGGAGGGCATCCATTTTGTTTTCCGAGAAAGATCCGATAGGCTTAATCTCCCCGTGAACCAAGGAGTGCATCGCGCCACGAGGGTGCTTCCAGCGGCCAGTAGGCATGAGTTGACGATCCCAGGCTCCAGGCATTTCGAGAACATTCTGGTCATACCAGTCTTCACCGCCCCACCCGCCCGGGTGATGCGAAACTTTCCCGACGGATACGGTCTTGTATCCATTTTCCCTGAACCATTCTGGCATGCTTGGAGGAATAGCCGAATCGTTAGAACCCAGCTTCTCGGCCCGAGCGAAGAGCGCTCCGTTGCCATAAGGACCGTACTGCCCCGTTAGCATCGTGTAACGAGAGGCGCCGCAGGTAGGCGCGTTAACATAGTGATTATGAAAGGCCCTGCCGGAAGCCGCGAGACGATCGATGTTTGGTGAGTGTATATAGTCGACGCCAAATGACTTCAGCTCAGGACGAAGATCGTCGACGCAGATGAGCAAAATGTTCTGCTTTTTAGATTGGCTATCATCGGCTTTAGTGGATGAGGAGCAAATAGATCCGAGGGATAGTGCCGCTACCCAAAGCCCTATTGTCCTCAATACGATAATGCAGCGTGTCCTGTTTAAAGTCATAACCCACTCTCCCGTTTTAAGAGCGCTACCGCAAGTGCATAGTTATCCGCACTTCTGCTGCTCGACCTAATGCAGTATTTCCCAGTTTCAACGATGCCTCCTCTAAACTCGAGATGACGGATCATGCATGTTCCGCCCGCATTTTTGCGACCAACTCCACTAGGCCAAAACTCCGGTTCGGCATCCTTTATAGCGGGAGACCATTAGAATGCCGATCACCTGAATCAGCATCGAAAACACATTCACTATTTTATGAATACAACACTTCTGGAAGCGAGCCTCCTATTCGTCCGGGGTTAGCCGCAGAATCATGCCGCGTTGGTCGATGAGGACATAAACCGAACCGTCCGGAGCGGTTTTGATTTCACGAACGCGACCGGACTCCTTCAGGACAACTTCCTCTTTAACCACCTTGTGACCCTCGAGGACGACACGGACGATTTGCTGATGCTTTAGAAAGCCTACGAGCAGGTTGTTTTTCCAGGCCGGAAAAAGCGGGCTAGTCGAGAATTCAATGCCACCCACAGCGGGTGATGGAATCCAGTAGTGAATCGGCTCTTCCATGCCAGGCAAAGACTTGTAGGGCGTTTGTACTGTCCCGTCGCGGTCGAGTCCTTTGGTAGCCAACGGCCAACCGTAGTTGGCCCCCGCCTTGACGACATTGATCTCATCACCCCCCATGGGTCCATGCTCGGCCGCCCAAACCTCGTGGGTTTCTGGATGGAGGGCCATACCCTGGGCGTTGCGCGTCCCATAAGCGTAAACCGTGGGAAGGACGCCATATTTTTCCAACGAGTTGTAGGGGTTGCTGTCAACGGGTCGACCGTCGTCATGCATGCGGTGAAACTTTCCTTCAGGACGGGCCAGGCTTTGTGAATCGAGCATGCGGCCGCGATCGCCAATGGACAGGTAAAGGTAGCCTTCGTGATCGAAAAGCAGTCGCGCTCCGAAGTGATCGTAGACAACCGTATAATCCTCTGGCCTCGGATCGTAGACAGCCTCTTCATCGACCCATCTACGGTCGCGTATCCGGCCTCTAACGACACGGGTGGCACAGCGGCGGTTGGGCTCGTCGCCAACAATATCAGGCACCTCATCAATATAGCAGAGGTAAATCCATCCGTTATCTACGTAGTCGGGATGGAGGGCGACATCCATGTAGCCAAAGGGTTGACCGGATGGTCGAGCTGCTGGCTTAGGAGTATTGGCAATCGGTCGATAGTCGACCTGCCCATCAACAAGCAGGCGCAACCGGCCGGGAAACTCGGAGAACACGGCGGTGCGTTCATCGAGAAATTCAATCCCCCACGGCCGCTCCAAACCTTCCGCGAGGACCTCTACCTTGAGCCGGTAGTGTTCCGTTTCCGAAATCGGTTCAGGCGGTGGCGGTTTCACCCCCATTTCCTTCTCCTTTTCGAGGATGAAATTGAGAACCGCATCTATCTGAGAGTCGCTGAGGACACTTCCCCAGGCAATCATCTGCGTACCGGGAATACCGAATTTGATATTATCTCTGTGCAGGCCGGGGCCTGAGCCGTAATTCCACATCCCGTCGAGAAAGCCGGGAAACTGCCCGCCCTCGAGATTTGGCCCGTGACACTGGGCACAGTAGGTGGCATAGATGTCAGCACCCTTACTTAAATCCTGCGGCAACGCAGCAGGCGTGAGCCATAGAGCAGGAACCGCAATACTCAGACACCGGAAAACGGAATGCAACTTGCTCGCAACGCCTCCATGATGTCGAATCGCTGAATGGGTCCCCCCATGATCCGAGTGGTCAGTAATGGACCGATCAAAGTTGCTCGTAGGGTAATGCTTGATTTTCCACGGTATTATCACAGTGCCGTTATCAAGGGGAAACGAAGGAAGTTCAAGAGCGGATCGAGTCGAAGAATGATTATCCCATCGGAGAACAAACGGAGGGACTCTTTAAATCCCAAGTACTTGAATTCGATTGGATAAAAGATTCGATTGGACTAACAATTCCTGAAACAGGTCTTGATCTAGCTAGATTTTTCGCAGAGCCTTATAATGTAGATCGTTTTGACAAGGCGACACCTATCCATTCTTTGAGGGATCAATAGACGATCAGCAGATCTCTACGAGAGCTCGTCTTGCCGAAGATCCTACGAAAAGTCCGCAGCCCTCCACTCAAAACGCCCAAAAATAAACCTCACTGACTCAACCAAGTAACAATATTCGAGATGCACTGGTCTACCATTGGGTGCTCCAGAGAATACCGGTCGTGTCCTGGAACGAACACTACGACCTTACCTTTTCCGTAATCGTGCGCCCAACCTTGGGGAGTCCGCCCATTCTCCTCAGAATAGCTTTCCAGAAAAACGGTCGTTTTGGTTTCGTCTAGTTCCATTCGAAACTCCTCGTCGGATACGGTGAAAGGAGCAATGCCTTGAGTCAGCTCTGGCAGCAATCCCGTTGGTTTCATGCTAACGGATACCTTAGGAGGATGCCCGCCATGATTCGTTTTGGCCAATCGCTCGATTCCTCCTTGGGCTGAGTAATAGCAGTGCCCATCATGATGCAGAAAAAGGTGGCCGCCCTCTTTCACCCAGCCCTCAATCGCGTCTTCCTGTTCCGGAGTGATCCATCGCAGTTTTTTGCCTGCGGCTTTTTGAAACACGCCTTGTTTCAATTGGTTGATATTGTCGTATCCATAGCGGCTAAGAACAATCGTATGATACTCCTCCAACGTCTCAAACGGGACTCCGTTGTCCATCGTGGCATCCATTTGATAGCCTACTGCCTCCATCTTTTTGACAATCGACTTGTACAGAGGCGCTACGGCATGCCAAGCGTCCCCAAGAATCGCTAGCCCTTTCTTCTGGTCTTTCGATTGGCTGGCAAATCCCGTTGTAGACGAAAGTAGAATGGCGAATACACTGAGTGCGGTTACATGTTTCATGTTTCTTGTGGATTCGGGTTTAAGGTGATTCTTATGTCTGCCCTCTTTCGGGTTTTCCAATTATTGGCAGCAAAGTTTTTCGGTAACGCAAGGGAATCGAGATAAAATGAGGCCTTATTCGGTCAACATTGATTCCCTTCGCAAACTGGCTCTTTCATGTGTGACCTCCTTTGAATCACTCAATCAGGTTCCTTGAAAAATTTGGCTTTTCTGGAAGGGGCCGAGAAATTCTTAAAGGCAAGCTGGCTGACCTGAATGGGCAGGTCGGTTTCAATGATGTCGATGCCTCCCCGAAGCAAATTATGATAGGATGCCTGCAATTCCGGAGAAGGTTTCCCCAAGGCCTTGAGATCGCGGTCCAAATATCGTGAGGAACCGGCCATGCAGCTCGCTCCTTTCGCGTGGATCATCTCAATCAGGCCAGGGTCCTTGGGAGGCTGGTGGGAAATAAAAGGAATGACGCGGTTCCAAGGAACGCCGCTCTGGTCGAACTGTTTGAATCGATCGCGGTCTCCCACCATGATCTCCATCATGATATTCGGATCCAAGTCGTAGACGGCCTGGATATCCTTAATCTGGGAAGCCATGATCATGACATGGGCTTGGGCTTTGTGTTCGCGGATTTTCCGGACACAGGTTTCTACCAGAACGTCTTTCTTATCTAAGATCAGAATGGTGTTTCCGCGGGCCCACTCAATCGCCTCATCTAAGGTAGGTATTCGGTAATTCGTTACCGTTCCTTCCCGGTCTATCAATTTGAGTTGCTTCAATTCAGCCAGTGTAAGACTATCGACCGGTCCGGTTCCGGTCGTGGTTCTGTCCAGCGTAGTATCATGGTGCAGCACTATGTGGCCATCTTTCGAATACCTTAGATCAATCTCCAACATCGAATAGGCCTGTTCCAAAGTATGCTCGAAGGTTTCGATGCAATTTTCCGGGAAGCCGGGCACTGGCCCACCGCGGTGAGCACTCACCAACGGCATCCACTCTTCTGAGTACACGAATAATTCGCGCAGTTCGTTCGGATTGTCGGCGTGAATTCTATGGAATCGTGACTTAGGAGCAGACAGAGCTTCCGCAGCCATAAAAAGCAGGACGCATGATGCCAGCGTCCATCCGAGCTTTGTTCGTTTCATAAGATAATTGTATTTGGGGAGATCCTAGGAAATCAGAAATCCCTCCTGAGCAAAACAACAATTTTCAAATACCTGTGCTTGGCAGAGAAAAGCCCATGATTAAGCGCCTCCAAGAACAACGCCCTCCCATTGTGCGGCACGCCCGGAGGGCGTTGCCCCACCCTTCAACAATTAACAAAGTAGCGCTAAGAGGAGTCCAGTCATTTGATTAATTCGCTTTAGAAAGGCATATTCAATCGCGGCCTATTTTTTAGGGACGAGGGAGCTATTTCGTGATTTGCTGGATTTGTTTGATCTTGGCGATTGCCCAAGCGTAGTGCTGGCTATCCTTGTCTGATTGCTGATGGAGTTTTTCGAGTTGCGAAAGTGCTTGAGTGTCGCCAATCCAAGCAAGCGTTTGGGCTGCTCGGAGCCGGGCATCGCGGTTGGGAGAGAAAAGGGCTTGGCGTAGTGAAGGAGCGGCTACAGATCCACTTTTAGTAAGAGTCCATTGGGCGCGATCACGCACGAATGGATGTTCCGCAGTTAGATTTCGGGTGAGACGTTCGTGGTCGGCTCGATTCCAAAGCTGAAACGCAGCGATGTAGCTAACGAAATTGGAGAAGTCGTCCGAGAAGCGCTCCAGCTCTTCGTGCAGCCATTGAGTCGTGGATTCTGATGAGTTTAAAGCCGCCGCTGCGAGAGTTTTTTGATAGCCACTATAGAGGTCAACGGCCCGGGCCATTAGCTCTTCACGGTGAGGAATATCGGGGTCGATGGGGCGCTCGAAGGTTGTACGGGATTTTGCCAGGGGAGATTTCGTTTCGACCGGAGCGGCGTACTGCCGCCAAGTGGTTTCAATTTCCTCCCGCAAACGGCTAGCCAAAGCAGGTATGAGCCGATCAACAGCCGCAGGGTCATGGCGAGCCAATGCCAAAGCGGCGGCACCTGAGACGAGACCACTCGGGTGATCAATGAGAGACTCGATTCTCTCGGTTGACAACGGACCGGGGATTTTCGCCAGGGCCAGCAGCGCCTCCTGCATCGTTCTAACCGGAGCGTCTACGAGGTTGTCTAGAAGAAGGCGCTGGGCATCATTATTTGCGAGGAAGGGCAGCATGCCAATCACCCAAGCCCGATTACCGGAGAAGTGGGAGGGAACATGGGCACCCGGGGCAGCGAGCAGGACTTTCACGGTATCGGGGTGAGCTCTCTGAACCAGGGCAACGGCAGCCGCCCGGGAGACAGTGGGGTCGGCGTCACCCATCATCTCGGCAAAATAGGCAGTGAGCTCGAAGTCCCGGTAGCGAGCGAGCTCTAGTAGACTGCTGGCCCGCTCCAGGCTGCTGCCGTGATCCGCGACCTGGCGAAGCTTCAGGGCTTTGGCTTCAATCGGGCGGCCCAAGGCATCAGCGGCGAGCCGAGGGTGATCCGTGTTGATGGCGTTAACTCCAGCAGCAGCAGCTTCCCGCATCAGCGGCAAATCGAGCTCGTGGAAATTAACGGAAAAGCTG
>JAUHWE010000763.1 GCA_030424825.1 Verrucomicrobiia bacterium | reverse complement strand
TCTTGGATGACTTTGGTTGGAAGGACGCCAGCTATATGGGGTCGGACTTCTATGAATTGCCGCATATAGATCGACTTGCCGCAGACGGGATGGTTTTCACGAATGCCTATTCGGCCTCCGCTAATTGCGCACCCGCTCGGGCGAGTCTCTTGTCAGGACAATATACTCCCCGGCATGAGATCTACAACGTGGGTACCGGTCCTCGAGGAAATCCAAAGTATCGCCGACTACAGCACATCCCCGGTGTGGACGTGTTGGATACGTCGATCAAAACGTGGGCCCATCAGATTCAGAAGGAAGGGTACAAAACCGCATCGATGGGAAAATGGCATTTGAGTAGTGATCCGATTCCCTATGGATTCGATATCAATATTGGCGGAACACATTCGGGCTCCCCGCCAAAAGGCTATTATCCTCCGCATCCTAACATACCCAGTCTTCAGGGGCTGCCGGAGGATTCCTATTTGACGGATTACCTGAGTGATCAAGCAGACGCCTTTATCCGGGAGAACAGGGACCAGCCTTGGCTGCTCTACCTCACTCATTTTGCGGTTCATACTCCATTGGATGCGAAGAAAGAACTGGTGGCAAAATACGAGTCCAAGAAAAAAGGGGAACTGCATGATCACGTAGCGATGGCGACCATGATTCAGTCAGTGGACGATGGGGTTGGAAAGCTTCAGGCGACACTCGAAGAACTGGGAATAGCGGACAACACGATTGTTCTATTCTTTTCGGATAACGGGGGATACGGGCCAGCCACAGATATGGATCCACTCAAAGGATACAAGGGAACCTATTACGAGGGAGGGATACGTGTGCCGTTTTTTGTCAAATGGCCTGGGGTGGTGAAAGCAGGCACCCGTAACGATACCCCAATTATTGGGGTGGATATTTATCCGACGCTTTGCGAGATGGCAGGGGCAGACATCCCGGAAGGACAAGCAGTGGATGGCGAGAGTCTGGTTCCATTGTTCAAAGGCGAGAATAAGAAATTAGATAAACGGCCTCTCTATTGGCACTTTCCTGCCTACCTTCAATCTTATGCGGTGACAAATGAGCAGCGGGACATTCTCTTTCGAAGTCGGCCTTGCAGTATCATTCGAATAGGTGATTGGAAATTGCACCAGTATTTCGAAAGTGGAGACGTGGAACTCTATAACCTGAAGAACGATATTGGGGAAACGCGAAATTTGGCCAGGTCCAACGCGGAGAAGGCGAAGGAATTGTTGACCCAGCTCGAGGCGTGGAGGGCGACTATCGGAGCGGCCGTGCCAACGACCGCTAATGCGGAATTCGACGCAGCAGCTGAGGCAGAAGCGCGTCAAGGGAAAGTGAAGACACGTTCGTGAAAGTTTTTAAACTACGGATGACACGGATTTGTACAAATGAGAATTTTGCTTCCCCATCAGTTTAGATAGCGGGCGATCTCTGCCAATCGGTAAAACAGAGACCCTACCGTTTTGATCCCAACGGTTTGAAATATCTACGTCTCTCAATCTAGCGCCATCATACTAGAATCCGTAAGGGAATTCCCTTGCGTTTTCTCAGATATCGAAATTTGATGGTCTCTCTCGCTACCCGCTACCCTGATGTTAGATGAAATTGGCTAACAGTACCCTCGTCCTTTTCCTGGTTTTTGTATTGGGATTCAGCCTTTCTTTTGGTCGCGACATGAAGCGCCTTTTCATCAGCGTACCGGGAGGTTCGACATCGGTGGTAAACGCTTGGGATATCAATGATGCCGGACAGATCGTTGGATTTTACTTTCAAGGCTCCAATTCCCATGGCTTCATATACGATGGGAGCAGCACCACTGTTTTAGATGTTCCCGGTGCTACGGATACAGAAGCGTATGGAAATAACGATTCGGGAGATATCGTGGGGCACTACATCGTAGGTGGAGTTCGGTTCGGATTCATATATGATGGATCCACGTTCACCGAGCTAACCGCTAAAGAGGTCGATGGCGAGAAATGGAATACCTATGCGAACGATATCAATGATTCAGGAGTTGTTGTCGGCTACTCGCCACTCGCGTTCGAGGGAACTGAGGGATTCACATACACGGGGGGCGCCTACACGCCGTTTTTTGGTCCCGGGGGTGAGGGGGCGACCCCTTGGGGAATCAACGATTCCGGAGCCATAGTAGGCTGCTGTACGGACGACGACTTTATTCGGCATGGTTTCGTGAAGGATGGCGCGAGCTATACCGTATTGGAGTATCCCGGAGCAGCATATGGCACTTGTCCCTTAAGCATCAATAATTCGGGAGTTGTAGTGGGTGTTTACTATGTCGCGGG
>JAUHWE010000081.1 GCA_030424825.1 Verrucomicrobiia bacterium | reverse complement strand
CAAACAATTCGCAAGTACCCGGACACTCAATACGCGGACCGGCTATTGAATCTGATCGAAACCGAAGCCGTCACCAGCAGTACAGCCACCCAGGTATTTCGAACGGCTGTTCGCTGTGCGGACCATCAATGTATCACAGAACTGACAGAAAACGTTGACGAACTCAGCAGCGATCAACTCGGTTTTCTGTTGGGGCATCTTAGCGGCATGAACCACCCGGCCTGGCTGCAAACTGCCACCGCCTGCCTGCAAAAAGACATGAGAGTTCAAAACATCGCATTGTCGACGCTAAGCAGGCACGGCGCGCCGGAAGCGATTCAAGTTGTGGTCGACTTTCTGGAAGGACTCCGCCTGAATATTGACGACACCGACGGTTTCGATGCCGCCACGCAAAGTCTCTTCGCCCGGACGCTTGAACAACTAAAGAATGTGACGTACCCGGAAGCCCGCCGAATCGTCAACCGCTGTCATCGCTCGTCGGTGCTTAAACTGTCGGACATGGCGGACGATTGCATTGACGATGGGACTCGACTGTATTTCCGCTCCACGCCGTATCAGGCAGACTTCAAAAAGATTTTCGAACTACGTAAGGCGGGTAAGCATGAAGAAGCCATCGAGGCCATTAGCGAGCTGTTGGAAAAGGATCCTTTCTACACGTCGCTTTACGTTTCACGAGCGTCGTTGTATCTCAGAACGGACCGACCGGAACCAGCGATGAAGGACTTAAAGATTGCGGCACGACAGAATCCGGAAGATGCCGTCATTGAAAGCATTTCTGCGATCGCTCAGGTACGTCTCGGCAATGTCGAGCAGGGAATCGCAGAAGCCGAAGATCAGCTTGTCAAAATTCCCGACCTGACCACGCAGCTCCGCCGCGACACCATCTACAACACGGCGTGCGTGTATGGACGAGCGTCAGAAGTCGCGGCGAATACCGAAGCGCAGGCGAAATACGAACAACGCGCCATCAAATTGCTGCAGGACTGCACAAATCGCAAGGGCGGTTTTGACGATCTTGAACATCTGTTGGATGACCCCGACCTGAAGATGTTACACCAGCACCCGGACTGGCAGGCAATCGTGGATAAGGTTGGCGAAAACGAGAAGGCCACAGCCAAGCCGTAAAGGCGGTCACCCCCAAAGCGGCTCGTTACGGTGACGCATTCGGCGGTTCGACGGCAAACCGCTGTTGAAATTCTTCGCGTGTATTCGATTGCGGAAACGGTTCGTCGGGCGCGGCGACTTCCAGAAAGTCGCACAGTGGCCTCCACCCTTCCGCCACGTTAAACGTCAGAAGCTGATCTTTCGGCAGTGTATCGATCACGGTCTGATTGTGGCGTTCGTAAGTGTCGATCGCGTACGAACGGTCTTGAAAACGTCCCTGAAACATGGTGTCCAGAATCAGCTTCTTGGCCATTCGCTGGACTGCTGCGTGGTTCTCATCGGGTGACCGTTCCGGGTGTTGCATCGCTTCGTATACGGTCGACAGAAAGCTGTCGTACCAGTCGTCCGCGTTTCGCACGGTGAGAATATACTTTGCTTGCGGATAGCATTTCCATAAGGGCTGCCAAAAACAGCACGCCGGGCAATCGGCTGTCGACGGAAACCCAGCGAATACGCGATTCCAGTCTGTTCCGTTCCCGTTGGCGTTCAGCGCCGCCAGCCAGAAGTCGACATCTTCCGGACGACGAAAGACTTCGATCATGTGGTAACATGGCCCCATGCCCAGCGCCTCTAAAGCGTGCTTTAAAGACATCGTGCCGGTGCGCGGATAACCGAGTCCAATGACCTGCAACATGAATCGTCTGTCCGCCGATTTTTCAGAAATACAATATTCGCCGCCACCCGGCAGCAAGAAACGGCGAATGAGATCGAAATGCGGCCAACGCGGATCATTCCAGTCCAACAGCCACTACCTGTTCCGCGACGCAAACCACTATAATCTAACGATTGATACTTTTTCGAGGGAACTGAACCGCCGTGCCAGAACTTTATTGTCCCGGATGCAATGAGGCCTTCCCCAACGACGATGGGAAATGTCCTCGGTGTGGCATGCTCCCGGCTCAGTCGATGGACACCGTGCTGGTGCCGGAAGACGGCGACAGTGCATCGTCGACAGATATCGAATTGGACGAAGTGCTGCTCGACGGTCAGGTCGTCCACATCTACGCCTGTCGAAACATGCTGGGCCGTGGCGGGATGGGAGTTGTCTACCTCGCCACGAACCAAAATCTGGATCGGCAGGTTGCGTTAAAAGTTCTTTCGCCGCGACAGGCGTCTCGCAGCATCGATTACGTCGCGAGGTTTGAGAACGAAGGCCGCGCGGCCGCTGCGTTGGTACATCCCAACATTGTGACGACGCATGCAATCGGCAAAACGGGCCCTCATCATTTCCTTGAAATGGAATTTGTGCCCGGGCAGTCACTCCAGAAAGAGATCGACAGCAGTGGCGGTATCGGACCATTGCGAGCCACACAAATGGTTGTTGGCATCGCCGAAGGTTTAGCGATGGCTCACCGCATGGGAATTGTGCATCGCGACCTCAAACCCGACAACGTGCTGGTCACTCCTGCAGGTCACCCGAAAATCGCCGATTTCGGCCTGGCCAAACAAATCCGTTCTTCGAATGGCGGAACCACAAAGCTTGCTGGCACGCCCCATTTTATGGCGGCCGAATTATGGCAGGGCGTTGAAGCCTCACCCGCCAGCGATGTCTTCGCATTGGGCGTCTGTTATTACCTGATGCTGACCGGCCGCTATCCCTTCGAAGGCGAGACGATGACGTCGCTGATGGCCTCAATTCTTGCGGGCGAATACAAGGGCGTGCGCCGACACAATCCTGACATCCCGCTCGAAATGGCAGAAGCCGTCAGCCTAATGCTGGCCCGAGCACCAGAAAACCGCCCTCGTGACGGAGCCGCCGTGTCGCAATTGCTGCAGGCCGTACTGGGGTCCACACGCGATATGCACTCGCTGGTCTACGAAGCTTTTCACGGCATTCCCAGCGTCCAGTGGGAACAGGTCGGCGGTGGTATGCGAATCGATTTGAAGTTGCCGGAAAAACGACATCAGGCCGTTTACATCGAAAACAGTGACCATCGAGCGGGTGATCGCTTGTCGAATCCACCAAGTCGCATAAGTGGAAAATTTGTATCCGCGACGGTACTCAAATTTCTCAACCGCTTTCATGAGTCCCATGTTGCCCTCCTGAATCAAATCGAGGAAGGAGAGGCCGCGATTGGTGTATTTTTTAGCGATCGAAATGACGAGACGCAGATTGGCCTCGACCATCTCCGTTTTCGCTTGGTGGGCTTCGCGGAGGCGCATGCGAACGTCGCCTATCAATCTCACGAGCTTTTCGGGGTCAATGCGATGCTTGTCGTGGATTTCCTCCAATTCGTTTTTCAGCGCTTTGGCATCGAGCTGGGCATCTCTGGCCGTCTTGGGCTTTTTCACCCGTTCCAAATCCCGATTAATCTGACTGATCCGGCTGAGATCCTTGCTGATAACCTCGTCGATATGCTCTTCGAATACTTTCAGCTTAAAAAAGAACTTCGAGAAGTTGGCCCGCAATGTGTTCTCCTGTTTTCTGAACTTGGAGCGGATTTTCTTTCGTTTTTCCTGGTCCTTTTCCGCTCGTAGCTCGGACCAAGTCTTGAGCATGCGTTCGTGCGTTTTGCGGGAACGCTCGATCAGAATGGGAAGGGCTTGGAAGTAGGTTTCCCGGTTCTCGATTTTTTTATCGATAACGATTCGGTCGAATCGCTCTTCACGATTGAAGAGCTTTTCAGCGAGGTTCAGAGTGAAGTCGGAAGCGATTCCCACGGAAAAGAGGGCTTCCTGCGCTTTGAGTTCCGCGCTTTCGATTCGCTTGGATATTTCAACTTCCTGTTCTCGGGTCAAAAGGGGGACTTGCCCCATCTGCTTGAGATACATGCGAACGGGATCGTCCAGTATATCGTGCTGACTGGTCTTGGTTTGGGCTTCTTCCTGTTCTTCCTGTTTGGCCTTGAACGAATCGACTTCATCGGGATCGAGGATGTCGATCTCCAGGTTTTGCAGAATCGAGATGATATTATCGATATCGTCCTGACGGTCCACTCCGTCCGGCAACGCCGTATTGATATCGCTGTAGGTGAGATAGCCCTGTTCTTTGGACTGCCGAATCAGGTAGCGAATGCGTTCGTTTACTTGATGTTTAGACAGTCCTTGCTTGGTTTCTGCGTCGCTCTTTTTCTTGCGTGGCATAAGGTTTTCTTGGCGTGGGTTTTACCGTAGATGGGTACGGAAATCGGGCTACTCGAGTTTTGGCGGGTTGCCCTTAATATTCTGTAATTTTACAATTTCGTCAAATAGAGAGATTAAAGCAGGGTCTTGTTCAGATTGTTTTTGGGCAATTTCAAGTTTTATCTTCTTTATCTTTTGTTCTGCGAAATTGGTCACGAGGCGTTTAATCGCTTCCTCTGCAAGGCGTTCGGGATTGTCGTACTCGGGTTTTTGGAAAATGAGGTCGATTGCTAGGTTCTTTAGTTCGGTTTTTTCAAGCTGATCGTTAAGAGAATCAGGTCCATTCCACATGTCGTGGAGGAAAGCATTCAAGACAAGGTTGAGCAGTTCTCCTTCCGAAGTCCTGGTGTCGATCCATTGCTCGTCGATAATTTGCGCGATCCGGTAACCGATTCCCTCTTCATTCAAGCAAAGCCCTAACAAGTCCCGTTCAACCGTGTGGACATTCTTACGGGCAATTGGTTCAATCTGGACACTCTTCTCCGTCTGCGCAGGCCGCCTAGACGCATCTTGATTGCTGGAGAATCTACGGTAGTCTCTAATCGCAGCGGAGGGGTCGATGTCCAATTCGTAGGCAACTTGCTTTACAAACTCGATTTGAGTCGTCTCCGAATCGGCTTTGGAGATGATTTGGAAGAGTTCTGAGGCGGCTTTCGATTTCGCTTGGGGGGTGAGAGATTCTTTGCTGGGGGCGATGGAACTGGCGGCAAACGCGATTGCATCAGTCTCGCGCTCAAGAAGCGAATCGAGGACCTCGACCCCTCCGTCGCGAAGGAGGTCATCTGGGTCTTCCCCTTCGTTTAGAGGAATGAATGTAATCTCCACGCTCTGGGCGAGCGCGAGTGGCAACATCCGAAGGGCTGCCTGCTGACCCGCCCGGTCGCCGTCCAGGAGACAGCGAACTCGGGGTTCGTACCGTTTCATTAGTCGCAGCTGGTTTTCCGTTATCCCGGTTCCCTGAGGAGCGACGGCGCCTTTGAGCCCTACGCTCCAGCAACGAATGGCGTCGAGTTGACCCTCCACCATGACGAAAGGCGTGTCTGGATCCACTTCCATCCGGGCCCTATCCATATTAAATAGAAGCGAACCCTTGTTGAAAATCGGTGTTTCGGGTGAATTGACGTACTTGGCCTCCCTGCTGGGATCGTCCTCGGGCGTGAGCTCCAGTTGCCTGGCAGTAAAGGCGGTAATCCGGCCTTGGTGGTCGCGAATGGGAATCATGAGTCGCCCGCGGAAACGGTAGCCCATGGTGGCTGGATTGACTCCCTGCCGTGTGTAGAAAAGCCCGCAGGCTTCGATCGCCTCTCTGGAGAATCCTTTTTGGGTAACCCGACGGCCCAGTTCGAGGCCGGACTGCGGCGCGAATCCTATTTTGAACTCGTCGGCCACGGATAGGTCGAACTGGCGTGTTCGAGTCCAATAGTCGCGAATCCAATTCCCACCCTCATCGGACGCGTGGAAGGCCTCATGATAGTAATCGGCAACGAATTCGTGAAGATCGAAGAGGTCTTGGCGCAACGTGCGGTCTTCGCGAGGTCGTCCTCCTTCCTCGTACTCAAGCTCGATATTGAACCGCTTGGCCAATTCCTCCACTGCCTCTACAAAATTGAGGCGTTCGGTTTCCATCACAAAGCTGATTATGTCGCCCGCGTTTCCGGTAGAGAAGCACTTGTAGATCCCTTTGTCGGGTGAGATGAAAAATGAAGGCGTCTTCTCGTTGGTGAAGGGACTCAGCCCTTTGTAATTGGATCCCGCTCTTTTCAGCGAGACCTCGCGAGATACAACGTCGTAGATTCCAATGCGGTCTTTGAGATCGCGAATACTGCTCGGCTTAATCGCTGGCATGAGTCGAAGAAAGGGAGGATGCTATCGACCCAAGTAGGCGTTCGCCTCTTCGATTCCTTCCGAACCTGGAGCCGCATGGCTCAAAAAGTCATCGTATGCTTCTGTAATTCTTGATCGTGGGGCATTCGCCTTTTTCAGCAAACGGGCGTAGGCGAGCAAAACGGACGCTTCTCTTGGAAACAGATTGACGAGCGCTTCCGCCTCGCGAACTGCTTTGGAAGGCGTTTGCGTTTGGGCAGTAATGGTCAGGTAGGCGCTTGCGATGGCGGGAGATCTTGGATCCCGCCGTTTGGCTTCCAGTATGCACGCTTCTGCATCGAGCCAGTTGCGGTTCTCCATGTAAACTTTTCCGAGTTCATACCAAATGACAGGGTTCTCGGATCCCGGCCCCAATGCTCGCCAGTAAAGATCGATGGCTTCCATCAAATCAGAACGATCCACTGCCGAACGAGCTGCCTCGAGGTAATCGACTTCCGTGACGACCGGCAAGGTAGGGGAGTCTTCGGTTTCAACGAGTGCCAAAGGTGGCTTTTCTACGAGTTCCGAATCAGCGACGGACTCAGGTTCAGGCTCGGTTTCATCGACGATGGTCAGGCTTTCATCGACTATTGTGGGATCGTTGTTGGCGGCGGCTTCCGCTGTCTGGGTTTGTTGGGCAATTAAGGCTTCACGTTCCCGCCGGGCCTTTTCTTCCTGAAGGCGAGCCTCTAGAGTTTGCTCTTCGAGCTGCTTGCGTTTTCGTTCAATCTCGGCGGCGGCTTCCGCGATGTCCTTCTGTGCCTGTCTCCATTTTCCGATCGTTTCACGAGCTTTCAAAATTCGAGGATCGGTGGATGCTTTCCCATAACGCGAATCATACTGGTCTAGCCAGGTAGAGGCCGGCATGTATTGCTGCAGGCCGATTTCGAGTTCGATCAGTGCGGCTAGCGCGTCTTTGGCTCCAGGATCATTGACGTAGGCCGCTGCTTGCGAAATCCAGGAACGGGCTTGAGGTGGATTGCCCATTTTATTGAACAAGTATCCCAGCTTTAGTGCGGGACCTGCCGAAGGCCGGATGCGGTTCCACTCCAAATTGGCTTTGATGGCCGCATTAAGATCGCCACGCTCTTCCTGCAGGGTGGCGTAGTTCTTCCAGGCCAGAAAGTCGTCCGGAAAGCCTTCGAGATAGTTTTCTAGAGCTTGTGCGGCAGCGAGTTTTTCACCCAGGCGATTGTTCAATTCGGCGATATTTACCCAAAGGCGTTCTCTTCCCGGATCGAGTTCAATGGTCTTGGTATAGGTCTTAATTGCGGACTGGAGATCGTTGTCTTCCAGCTGGGTGTGCCCCAATGCCTCCAGGAGCGCGGCACTGTCAGGATTCTTCAGAGCCGCCTTCCCAAGGATTTTCAGAGCTTCCGAGGTTTCGTTTCTCTGTCGGGCCTGGTCGGCCTGGTTGAGGGCTCGGTTGATACGCTCTTCGCGATTCGCGCACCCGGACAAGATCGTTAAAGCAACCGCGATGATCGCGATTTGAGAAAGGCGCTGGGCGAATGGATGAGACGTGTGCATTTATATAAGAGAACGGCAAATGGGTCTTTAGACTAAAAATTCCCCATTCTCTATTTTGGTCGGGTTCTAACTTTTAGGTCTTTAGGATTGCGTTTTACAAACTAATTGTGCGGTTCGATAGGGGCGAATCCGAGCGTTCCATGTGAGTCCTGTCAAGCAACGCCGCCTAAAGCTTGATGATTCTCTAAATATTTTGCAACCTTGGCTCGTTATATTGTCTGTTCTACGCCCTAAAATCGCTGATGTACACCAATAGAGTTCTACACTTTCTGAAGCGCGAGTTAATTCTCGTGTCGATATTCGTTGGGGGCTTATTGCTAGACCAGGCGAGAGGGCAGAATCTGATTGGTGAGTTCCAGGAAAAGCCAGAACCTTCAAATCGGGTTTTCAATTTTCAACTGCAGGATTTCGGGCTTTCCAGTTACACTGTGGCGGTGGAAAATTTGCTAGGCATTTTCGAACGATCGCAAAAGGTGTCGTTCAAACCAGGCAGCAAGGGAAAAGTAGGGCTTAAGGTGTACAGCGAATCAGGACCGGGTTTGAGCACTCCGGAGGCGCTGGTCGAGGCCGTTGTTCAGTCGCTCCTAGCGCGGGGCTACAAGCGTTCGGATATTTTCATTATTGGCCTCAACGGGCGAATGCTTCGGGAATCCGGCTTTCTGCCCCCTCTCAGTGAAAGATCGATGTACTTTAACCAAGTGTTCGTGCGTTCGCTCGATTCAGGGGAGTATTACGATGCGAAATGGTTCTATGACAGCCCGCTACCCGCGAAGTCGGCTCAGTACTGGATCAACATAGACAAAGAAAACGCGATCGGCGAAAAGGACGACGATGCCAACGAGCGGAAGAGCTATTTGCCTATGCCTTTAATGCACGAAGTCGATTTCTGGATTAATCTGCCGTGCTACTCAGACCACCCGACTTTGGGAGTTAACGGGGCTCTGATGAATGCCACCATGTGGAATGCGAGTAACACGACGCGTTTTCTCAGAAGCCCGGCTTCCGCTCCAGTTGCGGTGGCAGAAATGGGCGCGGTGCCTGAATTGCGTGAGACGTGGGCTCTGAACATCGCGAGCCTGCAGCGTTTTCAGTATGTGGGCGGCCCGATTTTCAACTCGATGTACACCGTTTCCGAACCGGTTGTTATGCTTTCAGACAACCCAGTGCTTCTAGACTCCTTGATGCGTGAGAGAATCAACGAGTATCGTACGAAAAATGGATTTGCGCCACTCCCGCAGGAATTGAAGATATTGGCTTACTCGGAGCAGCTCGGTCTTGGCGAGAAGGATACCAGTTTCGCGAATTTTGTCTCCGTCAACTAGTCCGCAACGCTCCCTGATTTTGAATTCACACCTTTCCAATACTACAAGGATAGAGGTTACCACACCCAAGGAATCCTATCCCATCCACATCGGTAGGGGGCTTGAATCGGCCCTGAAGAAGGAGATCGAAGAGCTGAAGCGTTCGGGTTCGAAAGTGGCTGTCGTTACCGATGCTTCGGTCCGGTCTGCGTTGTCCGGCTTCTTTGAGGCCAGCTTGGGTGATCTGCCAATCCTCGAGATTCCCTCGGGAGAGACCAGCAAAAGCATTGCTCAGTTTGAACAGGCATTGCACTTCTTTGCTTCTCACGGTCTAGATCGAGGGGGAGTGGCTGTTGCTGTGGGGGGTGGCGTGATCGGAGATCTTACCGGGTATGCCGCTGCTTCGTGGCTTCGAGGGATTCGATTTATCCAAGTTCCTACTACACTGCTTTCCATGGTCGATAGCTCTGTGGGTGGCAAGACTGGGATAAATATTCCGGCTGGCAAAAACTTGGTGGGAGCCTTTCATCAGCCGATCGCTGTGTATGAAGACTTGAATCTGCTTGGGTCGCTCCCCGCACGCGAGTTCTCGGCGGGTATGGCAGAAGTAATGAAATACGGTATGCTGGCGGATGCGGAACTATTTGAGCTCCTCGAGGCACAACCGCTGCTGAGTTGGAGCGACGAGCGATTGGGTGAGGTCGTGAAGAGAAATTGCCAGACCAAGGCCGATGTCGTGAATGCGGACGAAAAGGAGCTCACCCAGTCGGGCGGGAGAGCGTTGTTGAATTTAGGCCACACCTTTGGTCATGCCATCGAGAATGTCGCGGGCTATGGCGAATACCTCCATGGAGAGGCCATCGCGGTAGGGTTTGCCGCTGCAGCCCAGCTGAGTGCTAGCTACGGTTACATTGATCAAAGCGATGTGGATCGAATCGTCGCCGTGGTTAAGTCCCACCATCTTCCGGACCGATTGAAAAGTCCGCTGAAATTGGACGCGCTTTTTTCGGCGATGCAAAAAGATAAAAAGGTGAGAGCGGGCCAGCTGAGATTTGTATTGCTCCAATCGATAGGGCAGGCGTTTACGAAAGACGATGTCTCGCGAGACCGGGTTGAGGAAGTTTGGCGTAGAGTTGGAGGTATTGATTGATTCAATACGATATGCCTGAAGTTATGAGTTTGATGGTCAATGGATGAGTTGATTGTCAAAGAGTATCTGGAGCTGAACGGTTTTGTGACCATGCCCCTGCGGAAAGGGCGCTCGCAGTCGAAACGGTCAAGAGAAGACGGGGTGGATTTATACGCTCGCAACATGCGGTTCGTCGAAAAGGAGCGCGAACCTGCATTCTTGCTTTTCTCAAGTGAACTCAAGCACCTTAAGAGCGCTTTGGTTTGCGTAAAAGGGTGGCATGGGGACAAGGCAGCTTTGGCCAATATGACGAATGGAGCGGATATGCTTAAATACGTCGAAGGGAACGTCCTCAAGAAAGTCGAGAAGTGGTTCGAGTTTGAAAACTGGAGAGAGCTGGGAGATCCGGCTTTCCCCAAGAAAATACTAGTGGCGCCGGCATTCCCGACGCAGGAAGTGTATCGGGCCCGGATTGTCTCTTCCCTCAAAGAGCGAGGCGTTGACGGAATCCTGTCATTCAAATCGATTCTGCTCGATATTATCGACCGGGTAGATACGCGGAATGTCTACCCGGGTTCAAACTTGCTTCAGCTCATTCGTACCTTGAAAACCTTCGACTTGGTAAAAGATTCCCAAATGAACTTCCTGGCCTGAATTGAAGATGAAGGATTTAGCATGGTTTAACCTTCAGTGGTTCCGGGACGCAGTCGAAATAGCATCTAAAGCTATAAAGCGTAATTGTGGAATGGTTACTCGGTACTGAATTAGTTGCCTTTGTCTGGAAGCATCCTATGACCTTAATTGTGTTCCGAGAATTATTAGAAATGCCCTATTAGACCAAGGAATTCCCGCTTCGAGACGATATAGCGATGACCGCACTTTTTTTATGAGAACACCAAGAATAGCGATTACCTGTGGCGATCCGGCAGGAGTTGGACCTGAATTGGTCAAAAAGTGCTTTTCCGTCCCGCTGGAAGAGGACGCTCAGTTTACATTGATTGGACCTCAAGATTGGATTAATGAAGTAAAGGCTCAATCTCCGGTAGAGTTGGGCTCACTGGCCGTTGGTTTATCGGGTTCTCATTGTGTTCCGGGCAAACCCACCCATGAAAGTTCCAAAATCGCTTTGGAGGCTATGGAACAGGCAGCGAGAGGCTGTGGAGTTGGGGATTTCGATGGGGTGGTGACAGGGCCTATTTCCAAGGCGCGTTGCGTGGAGGTTGGTTTTTCACATCCGGGCCAGACAGAGTTTTTTGCCAGTCACTGGGGAGGGGATCCCACCATGGCGTTTGTGGGAGAGCGATTGATGGTGGTTCTGGCTACCTGGCATATTCCTCTGGCTACGGTCGCCTATCACCTCACTGAATCTTGCTTGGCAATGGCCATTGACCGGGCCAATAACTTGGCGAAACGGCTGGAAATCAGCAATCCACGAATCGGAGTGTGTGGCCTCAACCCGCACGCGGGAGAGGAGGGGCTCATAGGG
>JAUHWE010000762.1 GCA_030424825.1 Verrucomicrobiia bacterium | reverse complement strand
GCGATTTTCAAAAAGCGCTAACAAAATGAGCGAAACACGAAAAAAGTTGGCCTAAACGCAGAGATCACGACTTATTGGACACTTTCTTAGCCTTAACGGGATTCACCACTTCATTCACGCCTTCGGCAGAACCGAAGTTCTCCGTGGCGTAAATAACCGGGTTGGAGTCTCCCACAAAAGCGCTGGCTCCACCAATGTGGTCCCCATGACTATGGGTGTACAAGATCGCCTTGACCGGCTTGCCGCTATACTCTCGAAACGCCTTTAACGCATTGGCAGCACTCGCAGGGCCTCTGAGCGTATCTACAATGATAACACCATCCGTGCCGACTATCATCGAAGTATTGGCTCCATGGAATCCGACGGCCGTGTAGACGTTGTCGGTCACTTTAACAATCTTCTGCTCGAACTGCAGGTTTTGGGCATTGAGCCGCTTTAATGCGGCCACTGGTTCTACCTGGGTGCTGCCGTGCGTATAGCTGGTGGCCAGTGCCAAAACTGACAGCGCCAGCGCCAAAGTTAGTTTTTTGCATAACGCGCTTTTCATATTGGCGTGAACTTGCAACCCCACACTCCACTTGTCAAACATTATTTCAAATGCCATTTGAAACATGTATTTAAATGAAGTTTGACAGCGGATTTCAGATGGATACTTAACCAAAGACAATGAGCCACTCTACCAAAGACCGGCTGCTGCAGGCGGCAAAAGACGTGTTCATGGAACACGGTTACGAAGGAGCCACAGTGCAAATGATCGCCGCAGCAGCGGGCGCGAATATTGCCGCGATCAATTATCACTACGGGAGCAAGGCCGATCTCTACGCGAAGTACGTCGCTGAACACCTCGAAACGGCCATGAGCCGCATGCCTTGCCTAGCAGACAGCCCCTCTGATCCGGAGGGACAACTACGGAAGTTTGTCGCTTGGTTCTTCGAGCGCTACCGCCCCGAGTCTCCGCTGCGTCGCATAAACCAGGACATAGTCGCGATGAAGCACGAATTCATCGATACGATTTTGGAGAAAGTCATTAAGCCCGAGTTCCAAAACAGCCGGGAGTTGGTTACGGCACTGCTTCCAATGGGTACCGCTGAGGAGAGTATTCGGTGCTGGATCAAATGCATTATTTCGCTCTGCACCGGCCCCATTCATGGAGCGCACCTTTATCCTAAACTGTTTCCTGGAACTGTATTCGACGAGGCGGAAATCAAACGACAAGCCGCGCATGTCGCCCAGTTCATCCTCGATGGCCTGAAAGCGGAAGCGAAGCGATAACAGGTTCCTTTCCGTTTAGGTACCGTTTTAGTGTATAAACTTACCTTTTTAACGCAGTTAAGGATCGTGAAAGAGCGAATCTGCATTCTTGGCAGACTGAGCTAAAATTCTAGTTCTTTTTGTAAACCGAGAACTCCTTCGCCACTTCCCAGTCAATCACACCCGATCGGTGGGCCCAGTTTTGGTAGGCGGCGTCGAGCCGGCTTACGATTTCCGGATAGGTATCCGACAAATCATTCCCCTCACTTCGATCCGCATCAAGATCGTAGAGCTCCCATGGCTGGTTGAAATACGATACGAGTTTCCACTTCCCGTCCCGAGCAATCCGGTTGCCTTCGTGCTCAATGAAAAACGGCTTGCGATGGATTGGTCTCGCGTCTCCCTGCAACGTCCCGATCAGGCTGACACCGTCTCCTTGCGGAATCGGTTTCCGGTCTCTGATTTTTGGTCGCGTGGCATTCGCCAAATCCAAGCAGGTTTCCACCAGGTCGGGAAGATAGCTGGGTTGTTCCAGTATTTTTCCGTTCAACTCTGATTCGATCCCATTGGGCCAGTGGACAATCAAGGGAGACTGAACGCCCCCTTGGTGAGCGAAATGTTTGTATTCGCGAAAAGGGGTATTGGACAGGTTCGCCCAACCTTTTCCGTACTTGCGCCCTCCCTTTCCATACTGGCCGAGATCCTCATATCTAAATTGACCCAAGGCTCCGGTCTCCGCCTCTCCTCCGTTATCGGAGAGGAAAAGGATAAGCGTGTTTTCCCATTCACCTGTTTTCTTGAGACTCTCGACTAGATTTCCGAGGTTCTGGTCTACGCGGTCGACCATCGCCGCATAAGTCGCCATGATCGCGTCCATCTCGATCTTCTTTTCTTCGCTCAAGCTATCCCAGGCAGGAATATTGTCAGGGCGTGGCGCTAGCTTCGTATTTTCCGGCACAATCCCCATTCGCTTTTGCTTTTCAAGGCGCTTTTGCCGCAGGGCATCCCATCCCTCCAAGTAGCGCCCCTTGTACTTTTCATAATCTTCTGGCATGCACT
>JAUHWE010000080.1 GCA_030424825.1 Verrucomicrobiia bacterium | reverse complement strand
TCATGGGAAAAGAATCAAACGGAAGCACTGCATAATCTAGTCAATTTTCGACCGATCCGCAAATTGGGCCTTAAAAGCGAACTTACACCTCGCTCAAATTCTCGGCTGGCCTACTTTGAGGGAGCAACTATTGCTGGATTCTGTTGTCAGACTGCATTCCCAGATCAAGATATACCTACAATGAAACTACGATCCACTCTCGCTGGTCTCCTCGCATTGGCTGCCGTTTATACTTCTCAGAGCGAGGAGTACACGCTCAGCTTAGACCTTACCTTTGACACCAAGTACGTTTTTCGTGGGGCCCAGCTGGCGGACAACGTCTTTCATCCATCGATCGAATTCGGAAAAGACGATTTCTACGCGGGGCTATGGGCCTCGCAGCCGATCGAAAACCGTGGACAGCCCGAGAGCTGGGACGATGAGGTTGACTTCTATCTCGGCCAGGGCTGGGCAATTGGGGAAAAGACCAGCTTGGATGTCGGAGCAGCCTACTACTATTTCCCGTCGGGTGATAGCCGATTCGAGCCCTATGTGGGGTTGACTCACGAGATCAGTGGAGTGGCCGCCTCTTTCTATCTCTACCGGGATCTGGATATCGATGCAACCACGTCTGAGGGCTCGGCCCGGTACAGTATTCCCTTGGGTGCCAAGACGTCCGTTGATTTGGGAGCGCATCTCGGTTTGCTAGACGTCGATAACGTGGGGAAGTACCTTTACTACGGAGCGGACGTCGTTTTTCCGGTCCAACTCAAGGACAACGCAGTCTTCTCGTTCGGGGTCCATTACTCTGATAGCGATGAGGGTTCCCCGACTCCAGAAGCGCACTTTCATGCGTCCACTTCGCTTACGATTGGATTCTAACGGACGGAAGGGTTGAGAACGCGGTTGAGCGGCGAGCCAAAAAAACTTGCAAAATCATTGACATGCTTTCGCGAGGGGGTAGGAGTTTTCCTCTTTTTCTCGAAATCCGATGAAAACATTTCTCGCCAATAAGGAAACCACGAAACGCGACTGGGTAATAGTCGACGCCAAGGACCAGGTCTTGGGCCGTCTCGCTGTGAAAATCGCCAATCTGCTTCGTGGACGGGATAAGCCCACCTATACACCACACGTTGACACCGGAAATTTCGTTGTCGTCATCAATGCCGACAAGATCGTTCTGACAGGAAAAAAGAACGAACAGAAGAAGTACATGTTCTATAGCGGTTACGTTGGAGGTGAAAAGTATCTCAGCGTATCGCAGATGCAGGAGCGGCGTCCCGATTTCGTAGTAAAGCATGCCGTGAAGGGGATGCTTCCTAAAAATCGGCTTGCACGCAAGATGCTCACAAAACTTCGGGTTTTCGCAGGTGAAGAACACCCTCACGAAGCCCAACAACCTAAAGCGGTCTCAGTTTAATAACGCTCTCAGAAAATGGCAGACACCAACAGTGTATACCTCGGAACCGGACGCCGGAAAACGGCAGTCGCCCGCATTCGCCTGACAGAAGGTTCAGGCCAGGTTAAGATCAACGGCAAATCAGCTGACGATTTCTTTTCCCACGAAAACTTTTCACGGGCAGCGCTCCTTCCCTTCACCACTATAGAAGCCAAGGACAAATTCGACCTCGTTGCGAAAGTTGAAGGCGGCGGCGATAGTGGGCAGGCTGGGGCATTGGCACTCGGAATCGCTCGTGCGCTACTCAAGTTTGATATTGAACTTCGAACCCAGTTGAAGCAAGCAGGTCATCTTACTCGCGACCCTCGAATGAAGGAACGCAAGAAGGCAGGACAACCAGGGGCGCGCAAGAAATTCCAGTTCTCAAAGCGCTAAGCCAACTCAAAAATTTTTCGACAAGGCCCTCTCTGGTTTCACCACCTCAGGGGGTCTTTTTGTTTTCTCATATCGGCCAAACCAATTTACCCTCCTCAACCTCGTGATCCAAAATCAAGCCGAGATACATTAGAGGAATAACTAGTTTTTAAAGCACAACATTCAATGAATACGGCGATCGTAGGAGCATCCGGATATGGCGGGGAAATTCTCGTCAAACTACTCGCAGCTCACCCCAAGGCAAATCTCGTGTCAGTGACCTCGAGAAGCGAAGCGGGTAAGAGCGTGAGTTCGATTATGCCTGAACTGCGCGGAGTGCTGGATACATTGAAATTTGAGAAATCCGACCCGCAAGCGTTAGCGGCAAGAACGGATATCGATTGTGTTTTTCTGGCAGTCCCGCACGGTGTGGCAGCGGAGTATGCAGGGATTATTTCGAAATCGGGCAAGAAGGTGATCGACTGCAGCGCTGATTTCCGGATCTCCGACCCAGCTATCTACGAAGAGTATTATGGACAACCTCATCCTGATGAAGCACTCCTCAAAGAGTCTCAGTACGTCTTGCCGGAAATCACAGAGGACGGTTGGGCTAGCAAGAAGCTTTTTGCCTGTCCCGGATGCTACCCGACAAGCATACTCATTCCTCTCTTTCCGCTTCTACAAAAGAAGGTGATCGGGACAAAGCACATTGTGGTTAACTCCTTTAGCGGGACCAGTGGTGCGGGAAAGCAATCCAGCCAGGCGTTCTCTTATTGTGAGGTAAATGAAAGTGCGAAGGCGTATGGGATTCCTAAGCACAGACATCTCTCGGAAATTGAGGAGCAGCTAAATAAAGCGGGCCAGGGGGAAGTTGTTATCCAGTTTAACCCGCACCTTGCTCCGATGAATCGGGGAATTGTCACCACGATCACGGTACCTGCTGGGAATTCGACGATTGAGAGTTTGTATAAAGTGTGGGGTGAATCGTATGGCGACCGACCTTTTGTGTATATCCTTCCTTCGGATACAAGACCCGAAACCAAATATACAGTTGGAACAAACCGCATCGACATTTCTGCCATCAAGGATGAAAGAACAGGGAACTTTGTGATTACCTCTGCGGAAGATAATCTCATGAAAGGTCTCGCTGGTCAAGCGGTTCAAATCATGAACTTATGGCAAGGTTGGGACGAAACAACAGGACTGCTTTATGTCTAACTCAATCACATTTAGAACCGACACGGACGGTGTTACCGATCCGAAAGGGTTCTTTGCCTCCGCTGCTTCCGCGGATATTCGGAAAAAGCAAAATGAACGGCTCGATACGGGGGTCGTGTATTCGACTGTACCCTGTGCGGCAGCGGGAGTCTTTACTAAAAATGCGGTGAAGGCAGCGCCAGTACTCGACTGTGAGCGAGTATTGCGACTAAGGGGTCCGGTTCATGGGGTTGTTGCTAACAGCGGAAACGCGAACGCCTGTACAGGTACACAAGGGATCGCGGATTCGTTGTCGATGATTCGGACTGCTGAAACGGCTAGCGGTAGTCCAAGAGATAGTTTTCTCGTCTGCTCGACGGGTAGGATTGGCGATTTGCTTCCGATGGATAGAATTACTCCAGTGGTTCATTCGGTAGCGGAAAAAGCCAAAGACGGGGAAAGGGAAGGCTCACTCTTCGCCAACTGTATCTTAACATCCGATACCAGAAAAAAAACATGTACGGCTACTTTCGTGGTAAACGGGAGAACGGTAACAGTTGGTGGTGCAGCGAAAGGCGCGGGGATGATCCAGCCGAATATGGCGACCATGCTCGCGTTTATCACAACAGATATCGAAACGGATTCTGAAACGCTGCAAAAGATTTTAAAAGAGTCAGTCAAACACTCTTTCAATGCGATTACAGTTGATGGGGATATGAGCACAAATGATACCGTGCTGCTTTTGGCGAACGGTCAATCAGGCGTGTCACTCGATGAAACTTCGGTGGATTTGTTTAGCGAAGCGCTTTTTCAGGTATGTGATTGTTTGGCGGACAAGATCGTGGCAGACGGTGAACGAATCACAAAGGTTGTCGAAATAATTATTGAGGGAGCGGCAAATGAAAGAGAGGCCGAAAACGTGTCACGAGCGATTGGCAACTCCTTGCTGGTAAAGACTTCGTGGTATGGTAACGATCCTAATTGGGGTCGGCTGATGGACGCTCTTGGTTATGCGGAAGCGCAGATCGACCAGTACGCTATCGATATAAACTACAATGACGTACCTGCACTTGTTGCGGGAAATCCCGTTCCTGAGAACAAACCTAAATGGAAAGAGATCGTTTCAAAGCCCCGTTTTACAATTCGGATAGATATGAACCAGGGTGATGGAAGCTTTAGACTACGGGCGAGTGATTTGACGGAGGGTTACGTTGATTTTAACAAGAGTGAGTAACGGAAGCGATGGCGAATATTAGAAAGAAAAAAATGGACGAGATCATTTCGAAGGCGGCGGTATTGGTCGAAGCGCTACCGTATGTCCAAGAGTTTCGTAATTCTGTATTCGTCATAAAATACGGTGGAAGCTTCATGGATGATCCCGACCCTGAAATTCGCTCGAGCGTTGCCGGGGATATCGCGTTCCTTTCTGCCGTAGGGATCCATGCGGTTGTCGTTCATGGTGGTGGGAAAGCGATCAGCAGAGCTCTTGTAGAAAAGGGACTGGAAGCTAAGTTCATCAATGGGCTCCGGTACACGGACGAAAGTACGATAAAAGTCGTGGACGAGGTCCTCAGTCGGCAAGTAAACGGTGATGTATGCGAGATGCTGCAGATTCGGAACGACCGTCCCCTTGGAATTCCAGGTCCTACGGTACTCGAAGGAGAAAAATACACCAAGGACAGTCTGGGTAATGAGGTAGATTTGGGTTTTGTCGGCAACGTACTAGCTGTTAAATCAAAGATCATCAAGAAAGCGATTAGAGACGGTTACACCCCCGTCATCTCGCCGGTTGCCAAAGGCGCGGATGGAAAGTTGTATAACGTAAACGCGGATGTTGCCGCTGCGTGTGTCGCCAGTGCGCTGAGAGCGAGACGTTTAGTATATCTTAGCGATGTTCCTGGCTTGCTGAGTGACCCAAACGACCTGAATTCATTGATACCAACGCTAAAGGTTAATCAAATTAGCCGGTTAAAAGCTGATGGCACGATCAGCCAGGGAATGTTGCCCAAGATCGACAGCTCGATGAAAGCACTAGATTCGGGCGTGCATCGGGTTCACCTAATTGATGGACGGTTGCCTCACAGTCTCTTATTGGAAATATTTACGGACAAGGGAATTGGAACCGAAATCGTTCACTAATAGAATATTCTGGATACAATAAATATAACCATAGTTAAAAATGACAACGACAATGAACACGAACACCGAGCAGCTTTATGTTGAAAATGTACTCGGCAATTACGGATTGCCGCCCGTAACGTTCGTACGTGGTCGCGGTCTTCAGCTTTGGGATGATACCGGGAAAGAGTATCTGGATTTCTGTTCCGGAATTGCGGTCACGAGTATAGGGCATTGTCATCCGAAACTGGTTTCTGCTATTCAAGATCAAGCAGCAGAGCTATTGTGTGTTAGCAACCTCTATCGAAATCAGAATCAGGCACTCCTCGCTGCTAAGCTGAATGAGAAGGCGGGCGGACAAGGAAAGGTATTCTTTTGCAATAGCGGTGCGGAAGCGAATGAAGCTCTAATTAAGCTCGCAAGGCTCTATGGTTGCCAAAAATCTGGTGCTGAGGGTAGGCAATACAAGATCGTTTGCGCGAAAAACGCGTTTCACGGGCGTACTTTCGGAGGAATGAGCGCGACTCCGAAAGTAAAAATCCAGCAAGGGTTTGCACCGCTAGTCGATGGATTTGTTTTTGCGGAACTCAATAATCTCGAGAGTTTTGCCTCGGCGATTGATTCGGCAACGGCTGCAGTATTTATCGAAACGATACAGGGAGAGGGCGGCATTTTCCCGGCCTCGCCCGAGTTTTTGCAGGGTTTAAGAAAACTTTGCGACGAGCGTGGCGTATTGCTTCTCGTTGATGAAGTGCAGTGTGGCGTCGGAAGAACGGGCCGCTTTTTCGCTTTTGAAAAAGCAGGCATCAAACCGGATGCCATTGGAATGGCCAAAGGATTGGGCGGGGGAGTGCCTATTGGCGCCGTTTGGGTGGGTGATCAATATGCGCCGCTGTTTCAGCCGGGCACGCATGGCACGACTTTTGGAGGGACTCCATTGATTGCTGCGGCATCTCTCGCGGTTCTTGAAACGATCGAACAGGAGAAGCTCCTTGAGAATGTTGTCGTAAATGGAGAGTACGTGCGGAAGCGTTTGGATACGCTGAAAACTGAGTTCCCGGATTATATCCTCGATATTCGCGGGGCTGGATTCATGATTGGGATACAAATTGCTGATTCTTCTTTTGAGGTCGTTGCTGAACTGAGAGCAAAGGGCCTCATTGTACCACCGGCAGGAGCCGATGTAATTCGATTCCTGCCCGCATTAACGGCCAAAAAAGAGGATTTTGACAAGGCTCTGGCATTATTTGAATCCGTTGTGAAGCATAGATCCTCCGTTGGAAAGGTGACTACTTAAGAGTCACAAGATAGCAAATACACGTAAGTTGAAGGAACCGATTATGGCACATTTTCTAAAAGAAACTGATTTTGCACCCCATCAAGCTAGTGAAGTATTCGCACTGGCGCAAAGTTTTAAAAAGGGTCGCGGTCGCCACACACCTCCCTCACTAAAGGGGCAAACTTGGGCGATGATTTTCTCTAAATCAAGTACCCGAACACGCGTCTCCTTCGATGTTGGGATTCACGAACTTGGGGGACATCCAATTTTCTTGAACAAGAACGACATTCAATTGGGGCGGGGCGAGTCAGTTTATGATACAGCCAATGTGCTTTCACGCTTTGTGCATGGACTAATCGTACGGACATTTGAGCAAAGTGAGTTGGAAGAGCTTTCCGAAATGGGGAGTATACCGGTTATCAATGCTTTAACCGACTTTCTGCATCCGTGCCAAACCTACACCGATGCGTTTTCGATGACAGAGCGTTGGTCCGATGGGACAAACCATCTAGAATCCCTGAAGGGGAAGAAGATGGCCTATTTTGGCGACACGGCTAATAATATTGCCAATTCCTGGATTCTAGGAGCCGCCCTTTTTGGTATGGAGCTGGTTTTAGCAGGACCGAAGGGCTATGAGCCCGGAGAGGCCATAAAGAAAACCTTGGAGGAAAGTGGCTACGCACCGACCTACACCTTCACGAACGATGCGGAAGCAGCGGCCCGGGATGCCGACGTACTCTATACGGATACTTGGGTAAGCATGGGGCAGGAGGAGGAATCTGCGGAACGTATCGCTGCCATGAAGCCGTACTCAGTCACCTCCGACTTGATGAAGCTAGGCAAGCCGGATGCCTTGTTTATGCACGATCTGCCTGCCTACAAGGGGATGGAAGTACAGGAGGATGTCTTGTACGGTTCCCAGTCGATTATCTTCGACCAGGCGGAGAATCGTCTCCATACCCAGAAAGCAATCATGGCGATTCTCGCCCAACGCGTTCGAGCCTAGCGAATGTCGTTATTCAAAAATTTAGATTTCAAAATTCGGATTACTATTTAAAACGCACCATAATATGAAAATCGCGCTAGCATACTCAGGCGGACTGGACACTTCGGTACTCGTTCGATGGTTAAAAGATCATTACAATGCGGAGATTATTACGTTCGCGGCGGACGTGGGGCAGGAGGAGGAACTCGACGGGCTCGAGGAGAAGGCGAAGGCAACGGGTGCCTCGGAGCACTACACGCTAGACCTCGTCGATGAATTTGCGTCCGATTTCATCTATCCCATCATGCGGGCTAATGCGATTTACGAAGGTCAGTATTTCTTGGGTACATCGATCGCCCGTCCATTGATTGGCAAAGCTCACATTGATCTGGCCCGAAAGGTAGGGGCTGACGCGCTTGCTCACGGGGCGACGGGAAAGGGAAATGATCAGGTTCGCTTCGAACTCGCCTATGCCGCTCTTGCCCCAGACCTGCAAACGATTTCCCCATGGCGGATGGATGTCTTCCGGAAGGCGTTCCCCGGCCGAAGTGAGATGATCGCCTACTGTGCTGAAAATGGGATTAACGTGGAAGCCTCCGCTTCCAAGCCGTACTCGATGGATCGTAATCTTCTGCACATTTCCTACGAAGCGGGCATTCTCGAGGATCCTTGGTTTGATCCGACAACTCCTGAGAACAAGGCGATGTATAAGTTGACGGTCGATCCCGAGGACGCTCCCAGCGAAGCGGAGTATCTCGAGCTCGATTTCGAAAAAGGCGATTGCGTGGCGGTAAATGGGCAGTCGCTCAACCCTGCTGGAGTTCTCAAAACGCTCAACGCCCTTGCTGGCAAGCACGGTATCGGCAGGGTGGATATAGTAGAAAACCGATTTGTGGGAATGAAAAGTCGCGGAGTCTACGAGACGCCCGGTGGGACGATCCTTATGATGGGTCACAAGCAGATCGAATCGATTACTATGGACCGAGACCTGGAGCATTTGCGTGACAGCCTAATTCCCAAGTATGCGGAGCTCGTATATAATGGTTTCTGGTATGCTCCGGAACGCGAAGCGCTGCAGGCCTTGATCGATAATAGCCAAAAAAGCGTTACGGGAACGGTCCGCCTAAAACTCTACAAAGGAAATGTGACCACAGTGGGTCGGAAATCTCCCTATTCGCTCTACAATGAGGACATTGCGTCGATGGAAGGGGTGAAAAGCGACTACAACCCCGATGACGCAACAGGATTTATCCGCCTGCAAGGGCTGCGATTAAGAGCTCGGTTTGGGGCTCAAAAGCAGTTCATCGAACAGTAAACTTCTGAACCACGAGGTTTTCGACCCACACCCTATTTAGGGGTGATGGGTTGGATTTAAGTCGTCTTATTCAGAAACCGATTCACCTTCAGCCGGTAGCTTGCGTTGCAAGGTCATCGCTTTCTGGATCCAGTAGAAAGTTTCTTGAGAGAAATTCGTCTGCAGATCGGCTATTAAAGTGCGAGCGTACTCGAAATCTCCGCTTTCAACGGCAAGGGCTGCTAAGCGGTAGCGGGCTTCGGCCAGGTTTCCAGCGTTCTCGTTTGAAACCAATTCTTTCAAGATGGACTTTGCTTGATCGGGTTGTCCCGCCTGTATGAGAGCCATTGCCTGCCCCATTTGAGCAGATTCCTTAATGGCACCTTTTGCGGACTTGGAAGCGTTTTCAAAGTATTCCGCAGCCTTGGTGTAGTCACCCTCCTCATAGGCTTCGGCAGCGAGCTCCTTATAGGCAAAGCCGCTTAAAGGTTTGCCTGATTCGTTCTGCGCAAATGCTAGTTTCGAAGCGCTATCCTCTGCGGATGCATAGTCCTCTTGAACGGCCAGCCGACCTTGTTCCGAGATAAATCTGGATAAATGGTAGATTGCGAAAATAGCAAATATCCCGACGACTGAGTAGATAATGAACTTCTTGTTCTTCTCCCAAATCAGGGCGAGCTGATCTTCGAGATCGCCTCCGCTGAGGATCGCTGAGTCGACAATATTGCGCTCGTCGCTTTTTGGAGTCGGATTTTTGTCAGTAGAATGGGCCATAGCTGTTGCCGGGTTTTTGGGAAAGAGTGATTGAGCGCGATTTCTTGGCGATTTAAAGCACTTTCGTCTTAAGAGATGTGGATTTAGCAACAAAACAGGTTCGAGCGAGGCGGTAAATGCCTCGCTGAAATGGCCGAAGATGCGAGGAAGCTCACCTCTTCCAAGTCGAATGCGAGTCGCTAGTCGAAAACGACAGTCTTGTTTTCGTAGACAAGAATCCGGTTTTCCAGATGCCAGGAAACGGCTTGCGCGAGAGTCATTTTTTCCAAGTCGCGACCCTTGCGAATGAGATCCTGAACGCTGTTGCGATGCGTGATTTGGGTGACCGCTTGGTGAATGATGGGGCCCTGGTCAAGTTCTGCGGTAGCGTAGTGTGCGGTGGCCCCAATCAATTTAACGCCTTTTTTGTGTGCTTGATGGTACGGTTTGGCACCGGCGAACGCGGGCAGGAAAGAGTGGTGGATATTGATCACAGGCTTCCCCCACGTATCGAGGAAGATGGTGGAAAGGACCTGCATGTAGCGAGCCATGATGACGAGATCGATATCGTGGCTTTTAAGAAGGGAGAGTTGCTTGGCCTCGGCTTCAGACTTCGTATCTTTGGTTACCGGCACATATTCGAACGGAACTCCGTACCATTCAGCGTTTGGCCGGAGCGTTTCGTGGTTCGAGACAACTAGTCCAATGTCACAGGGAAAATCCCCCGCTTTCCAGCGCAGGATCAAGTCGTGGAAACAATGGTCGGCTTTAGAGACGAACAGAGCGACTTTTGGTTTGGATCCCAAGATCGCCACATTGGTACGCATGCCAATTGAGCCACCGAAATCTCGGAAGGCAGCAGCTTCTTCCTCGGCGGATCGTGATCCCTCGACGGCCCATTCGACGCGTTGGAAAAAGACGCCCTCTTCGTGGTCACGGTGCTGATCGGCGTGTATGATGTTGCCATCGTGTTCGTAGATCCAGCTGGCGACCCTCGCTACAAGACCCTTTTGGTCAGGACCGGACAACAGGGCGATCAGTTTGGGTGAATCGAAAAGCATCGGATTACTAATCGTCTTTGGTCAGACGAACTAAACAGCGGCTAATTTATACGGTAGCGACGTTCTTGTTGACGTAGCTTTGTAGTGACCGAACGTCGAAGTCCTTTTCTTTCAAGGCAGCGATGCCTGCGACTGCAGCTGTGGCGCCGGTCAAAGTGGTCATGATGCAGATATTGTTCGCATATGCAACGGACCGTATTCGGTTTTCGTCTTTCCTGGGCATCATTCCAGAGGGGGTGTTGATGATCATCTGCATCTCGCCGTTCTTTATCAGGTCGAGCACATTCGGACGCCCCTCTGCGATGCGGAATAGTCTCTCCGCTTCGATACCATTCTCTTTAAAAAAATCAGCCGTTCCGCTGGTCGAATACACTTGGAATCCGAGGGCGACAAGTTTCTTGGCGAGTTCCACTGCTTTGGGCTTGTCCTGGTCTTTCACGCTGAGAAAGACATTGCCTTCTACGGGAAGACTTGGCTTGGCCGCTGCCTGAGTCTTGGCAAACGCGACGCCAAAGTCTTCGTCCAGCCCCATAACCTCACCGGTTGATCGCATTTCCGGCCCAAGACGAATTGTGGAACCAGGGAAGCGAACGAAGGGAAAGACGGCTTCTTTGATGCACCAGTGCTTGGGGCTCATTTCTTCGGTAAAGCCAAGTTCGTCCAGCGTTTTACCGGTCATTATCTTGGCGGCGAGCTTGGCGAGTGGGACTCCAATAGCTTTTGATACGAAAGGAACCGTACGAGAGGCCCTTGGGTTGACCTCGAGAACGTAAAGCTCGTTATCCTTAATCGCGAATTGGATATTCATAAGCCCCACGACTTTTAGCGCCTTTGCCAGACGGTAGCTCGCTTGGCGGACGATTTCGATCATCTCTTCGTCTAACGTGTGAGGAGGGAGGGCCATGGCAGCGTCGCCACTGTGTACTCCTGCAAACTCAATGTGCTCGAGCATACCACCCACCAGGGTTTTCTGGCCGTCTGAAATGCAATCGACGTCGAGCTCGATCGCGTCCTCTAGAAACTTGTCCAGGAGAACGGGTTTTCCGGGTGAGGCTTCAAATGCTTCGTGAATTACGGATCGCAGCTCGTCCATGTCGTGAACGATAAACATTCCGCGGCCACCGAGGACGAAAGATGGGCGTACCAATAGCG
>JAUHWE010000079.1 GCA_030424825.1 Verrucomicrobiia bacterium | reverse complement strand
ATGTCCGCGAACAGTTCTCCGATCGGCTCCAGGAAATCAAAGACGCTCGTAGAGAAATTGCGAAAAAGCGCCGTGCGAATCGAGAAGATGATGCCGCGACCGATGGTTGAGGCGTAAGCGCATTTTTTGATCAGCCAGGGGCGGGTCGTGCGGAAGATTCCATGCGGCTCGCTTTCTGTGTATGTATTTAGAATAATGATATGAGGGTGTTGATGATATCGCTGCTTGGCGTTTTTGCCGCCACAGCTTGGGGAGAGGGAACAGAAGATTCCTTTAAAGTGGGCGTTGGAGAGTGGTCCGCGAGCGCCGGGGTGGGCTATAAGGAAAACGTCCTATTCAGTGAGATCGCTCCTGTTGACTCGCCATTTGCCTATGTCGGCGTTGAGGGAATCACGACACACGAGTTTATTGAATTGGGTTCGGAGTGGACTGCGATGGCGCTCCTCGACAATCGCCATTTCACGAAGGGGCATGATCTGCCAGACGAAACCTTTGGCCTGTTTCTGACGGAATATGGACAGTACGTCACGGTTGATGGCCGCATTTCAGGCGGCTTGCAATACGTCTACTTCAAGCAAGCGTTCGACGCGACCTTCGATATTTTGGATCCCAATCAGATTACCCTGACCGGGCAGGAGCCAAAGTTGTATGTCGATTGGAAGGCCTTTTTTTGGCAGTTCGAGTACCAAGCGACTTTGGGGGCATCACGGATGTACTTCAAAAACCCGAAGAACGACTATGAAACAATCGATTGGGAACTGGAGCTGGACTACTTGCTGGGTGAAAGCGCGAAGGTGCTCTTAACCGCCAATGGGCATGTCCGTGACTATACGGATCGACCCGCGCGGACCGTCTCGGGTTCTAGGGTTGATTCGGTCGTACTGGGCGAGGACCAAGCGGGATTAGAGCTGACCTACGAACGGCCCCTCGGTTTCCTTGGACTGAAAGGCGAGTTAGAACTCGGGATCGACTTTGAAGCCCGCCGAGATCGCCATTTTGGCTACTATGACCGCGATAGTCTTAAATATGGCTTAGAATGGTCAGGGGGAGGAGAAAAATGGGATATACGGTTAGATTTTGGCTTTGCCGAGCGCGACTACTTGCGGCAAACGGTGGACGACGGGTCCCTGAGGACCTCTGACGAGTGGATATGGACGGTTGATTTGGAGAGAGAACTAAGCGATTCTTGGGGGCTCTTCCTGAATCTGAGTCGCGATGAATCCGATTCCAATGAAACCTATTTTAGCTACGAAGCGAATAGTGTTATGCTAGGACTAAGATTGAAATAGAGCTAGTCGATAAAGAGGTTGGCCCCTCGCGATAAAATGACTGATCAAAATGGCACTCGTTCACACATTCGAGGACCGTTCTTGGTACCGTTCGCGGCCCTAGGAATGGTGGTCTTGATCTTTGGTGGTATCGTGGGCATTTCCAGCCTGCAAATGCGCAAGGATCTCAGGGGCAAAGTAATACAGCGGTATGCGGATATTTGGGGTCCAATATCGAAGTTTCATGTCGATCAGGGTGTAGCGGACGATTTGCTCGGGATACTTGATTTTGAGGACACCATCATCTTCTCGATCATGTCGGCTCAGGAAGTTGAAGGGGCGCTGGGTGTCCAGGTTTTTGATGGGGAAGGCAGATTTCTGGCGGGGGTCCCAGTTGAAATTGATGGATCGGATTTGAGTCCGGATTCAGTCGAGCGAATGCAGAACGCATCGCCGTGGGGAGTATTTTGGCCTCGTGGGAGTGATGAGGATTCTGAATCGACCCGACAACCGGAGATTGAATTGAACGTTCCCATTCTTAGTAGTGATGGCGCCCGGGTTGATTACATGGCCCGCTATTTTATGGATGGCTATCAGGTTCGGGACGAATTGAGTATAATCGACAAGAATCTGACACGACAAGCGTCGTTGGCGTTTGCGGGCGGCACACTACTGGTTTCAGCGGTTTTCCTATGGTCTTTTTGGAGATTGCGAAGAGCAAACAAAGAAGTGGCTGAACGAGCAGTGAGGTTGGCTAAGGCGAACGCGGAGCTTGCAATGGTCGCGAAGACCTCGGCGATAGGAGCGGTCGCTTCACACTTGATACACGGGCTAAAGAATCCGCTTGCCGGGATCCGAGAGCATTTGAGTTCTGAGGGGAGGAATCTGGAAGAGGACGATTGGGCGGATGCCAAAAGGGCGACTGGCCGTATGCAGGCAATGATAAACGAGGTCGTTGATGTGCTAAAGAATGAGGACATTGACGAAATGGAGACGCTCTCAGGAGAGGAGATCGTCCTGTACCTGAAAAATAAATTCGAACCCAAGGCCCGGGAAAAGGAACTGGATTTTGGTGTCAGGAGCGAAGCCGGAGTGGAGTTGTCCGCTCGTGATGCCAACATCGCCAAACTGATCCTTTCCAATTTACTGGACAACGCCATTGATGCGGTTTCGAAAGGAGGGGAGGTTGAAACGCGAATTGAATCCCAGGAAGCGAGGATTGTATTCACGATAATTGATACAGGACCTGGGTTCTCCGAAGCGGCGAGGAGCCATCTATTCGCGCCAGTGCAAAGCAGTAAAGCGGCTGGAGCAGGAATTGGACTCGCCATCAGCCAGCAATTGGCAAGGCACTTGGGCGCGGAATTGGAATTAACTCGCTCTTCCTCTTCGGGAAGTGAAATTAAACTGATTGTACCTGTGGCCCAAGGTTGGCAGGTTGCTAACTAGAACTACACAATGGATGAATTCCCCTGCCCTAAAAACTGTCGTTAGTATTGGTGTGCCATTATTGGTTGCGATTTTTTGTCGTGCTGAAATTGAAAATCAATTATGGGCCTTTCAAACGGGGGATGCCATTTTCAGTTCTCCGACCATAGATAGTTCAGGCAATGTGTATTTCGGGTCGATCGATGGGAAAGTGTATTCGATGGACAAGGACGGAAATGAACGATGGTCAGTCCTGACTGGGGACTGGGTTGAATCCAGTGCATCGCTTAGTCCTGACGAATCGGTTGTCTACATAGGGTCTTGGGACAATAAGCTCTATGCGGTCGCTGCGGGCAGTGGATCTGTCTTGTGGACCTATGATACGGGCAGCCTTATTTTCTCTTCCCCTGCAGTTGCCAACGATGGCAAAATCTATTTTGGTGGAAGTGATGGGTTTCTTTACGCTTTGAATTCCAGCGGTAACTTGCTTTGGGATGTTTTTGTAGAGGGTGAGCTAGACTCTTCGGTCGCGATCGGCCCTGCCGGAAACCTTTTTGTAGCGTCGAGCGATGGGAAAGTATACGCATTCGATCGGATCTCGGGAGCAGAATTGTGGAGCTTTGAAGTCCCTACCGAAATCGGAGCGCTTGGGAGAGAAACGCAAATAACTTCCAGTTGCATGCTAGACGGGAGTGGGGCGCTGTATTTCGGATGCAACAACCACTACGTGTACTCTCTGGATACGTCTAATGGCTCGGTATTATGGAAGTACGAAACAGGAGGCATTGTGGAGGCTTCTCCCACACTCAGCATTGATGGTAATGTTCTGATTTCCTCACAAGACGGATTTCTCTATTCTCTGGATACAAATGGCGAGCTGGTCTGGCAGACCCAAATTGGGGCGAATTACTATACTTCCGCAGTTGTCGATGAGATTGGGAGAATCTATGTTAGCTCGTTCATCAACGACAACCTAAGCTACTTAAATCTGCTGTCTGGGGATGGAACTGTTCTGCAGCAAATGGCCTTTTCAGGAATTATCGATTCATCTGTAGCTTTGAGTCCCGATGGCGTGCTGTATTTTGGAAACAATGACGGTAAGCTTTACGCTTATTCGAATGCGGCCCGATTGTCGAATTCAGTTTGGCCGAAGTTTCATAGTGGATCTGCCGGACGAGGTAGTCTAGAAGGCTATTCACCTCCTGTTGCCAACAAGGAAAGACTGTACAACATCGCTTTGCGTGGGACACCATCGGGAGGGGAAGCGGATATCATTGCCGGATTTGCCATTGGAGGAACCGGGGAGAAAAGTTTGCTGGTCCGAGCCGTAGGCCCGGGGCTACTTTCGCAGGGCGTTACCGATTACCTTGAGGATCCACAATTGAATTTCCACCACTGGTTAGAAGGGGAAATCGGGGAAAACAATGACTGGGGACAGAGTGCCTCCGCTGGGATTCTTCCCCAGGAAATGGCGAGGGTAGGAGCGTTTTCTTTGGAGACGGGTTCTACCGATAGTGCGGATCTGCTGACTTTGGAAAGCGGAGCGGTCTACACCGCTATTGTTTCCAACGCGGGCGGAGATCCCGGTATCGCGCTCGTGGAGGTTTATAACGCGGATGAGGGAGAGTCTACATCGGTGCTTTCGAATGTGTCGATGCGCGGACCGGTGGGTACAGGAGACGAAGTCTTGATTGCGGGATTCTTCATTGAGGGCAACTTGCCGAAAAGGCTACTAATAAGGGCCGTCGGAACGGGCCTCATTTCGCAAGGTGTCGTAAATGCGTTGTCTGATCCTACGCTCAGTTTGTATCGCGGTGCTTCTGTGATCGAGTCGAATGACGATTGGGATCTGCATCCAGAACGGGCGCAACTCGAAGCATTCATGGATTCCGCTGGGGCTTTCGAACTGGCTGAGGGAAGCGGTGATAGCGCAATGTTCGTATGGTTGGAACCGGGACTGTACACCGCAATAATCTCTGGCGTGAATAGCGCTACGGGAATTGCCCTTGTCGAGATTTACGACCTCACGGGCAAGTAGTCGTCGTTGACGAACTCGTAGAGTCTAGGCAACTTGATTCACCAATTGGAAAATAGAATCAAAGTAGTTTATGAAGACGAAGATATACTGGCTTTGAACAAGCCTAATGGGTTGCTTGTCGAAGGCATTGTATCCGGCGAACGGACATTGACTGACTGGGCGATCGCCCATTCGAACCCTCGAGCGCGAGCCCTCCATCGTATTGATCGGGATACGAGTGGGCTAGTTTTATTTGCGAAAAATTCGAAATGGAATCGGGAATTGACGGATCTGTTTGAGAGGAAGCGGATTCGCAAAGAATATTGGGCGATTGTGAAAGGGGCCTGGGATCCTCGCAGAAACAAAGTCGAAACGAAGATACGCCGCACCGCAGAGGGGAAATGGGAGAATCATCGCGAGCAGGGAAAAGAGGCGAAGACAACGTTTCGCGTGCTCGGGCAAGATCAAACCTGTACTTGGATTCAGGCACTCCCGAAGACGGGAAGGACTCACCAGATCCGATTGCACTGCCTTGAAGCGGGTTGCCCCATTGTCGGTGACCGATTCTACTCAGATGATCGGGCGAATCCTCTTCTGCTTCATGCACGTGGCTTGAGATTTCTTCATCCAGCAGGGACGGGGGAGGTCCAGCTGAACGCGGTGGCCCCTTCCTATTGGGCAAATTGGCTTAGCATATTCCCGAATAGCGACTAATGCTTGCGAATTTCGGGTTTCTGCTCACTCTGTGGTGACATGTTACGGGTGTATTCATACAAAGGATGCGATTCTTGTCGAAAGGCGATTAAGTGGCTGAATGAACGGAGTATAGACTTCGAAAATATCGCTATTCGCGAAGCTCCACCGAGTCGAGGTGAGCTTGCTAAGATGCTGAAATACTACAAAGGCGACTTGCGTCGCCTATTCAATGTTTCAGGTGGGGACTATAGAGAGCTCAAACTCAAAGATAGGATATCTACTCTCAGCCATGAAGAAGCGTTCGATTTGCTGGAAAACAACGGAAATCTTGTGAAGCGCCCGTTTGCGATCAGTTCGAATGGCGGGGTTGTCGGATTTAAAGAATCGGAATGGATTGAGCGGTTAAAGCTTTAGGGCTGATCGCCTTTCGTCACTTTTTCCGGTCACTGTGGCCGAGGTCGCGATTCGGGTCGATGCGGTCCCTGATGAGCTGTTTGACTTCTTTGGCCTCTGGAAATCGACCTTCCTCCTTTCTCGAATAAATGAGTTTGCCATCCAAGCGGATCTCCAGCACTCCATCCGTGCCTGGTTGCAGAGCGACCTCACCGATCTCCTCCGCAAACGTTGTTAGAACTTCTTGGGCCAGCCATGCGGCTCGCATCATCCAGCGGCATTGTCGGCAATACAAAATTGAAACACGTGGAGATCTTATGTCAGTCATTGCACCTCTAGCCCATCGTCTGGACGTCTGAACCGCAATGCCAAAGATTGGGAGCTTGAGCCACTTTTAGGGAGTCGACCCCTCCACCCGGAAACTAGATTCTAGTTTAGCTCGGCTTGCTCGAGTAGATTCTGAATACGGGATTCCGGTTTGCGGGCAGATCTCTCGGCGTGCTTGGTAACAATATTGAGAGCGGCAATGCGATACGCTTCACCTAGAGTTGGGAAGTTCATTACGTTTTCCAGAAATACCCGGACGTCGTTGTTGTTGAGAATCGCCATTTCCCCAACATGGATCAGATCCGTTGCCCCTTCGGCTACGACATGAACCCCCAGTATTTTCAAGGTTTTTGAATCGACGATCAACTTGAGTAGCCCGTCTTTGATGCCAGCGATTTGACCCCGGGCTACCTCGTCGAAACTGGCCCGACCAATGATGATATTGTCGCCATGTATTTCGCGAGCTTGCTCTTCCGAAAGACCAACACTTGACAGTTCGGGCACGGCGTAGATCCCAATGGGTACGAGCTCGAATTTGCTTCCGGGATTGGTGCCAAGAGCATGGCAGATCGCCCGGCGGCCTTGCTCCATGGATACGGAAGCAAGCGATGGGGGTCCAATGACATCCCCGACTGCGTAGACCCCTTTGACAGAGGTCTGGTAGTTCTCGTCAACCGGAATCGTTCCGTTTCTGCCCAGCTCAATGCCAAGATTTTCGAGACCTAGAGTTTCCGTATTTGCGATACGCCCTTGGGCCACGAGCATCTTGTCGCTGGAAATCTCGGTTCCATTGTCAAGCTTTGTAACAACCTGCGAGACCGAATCCCATTTGATACTTTCGTATTTCGTCTCGCCGATGTACTCGCCACCGTGTGTGGTGAAGTGGTTCAGGAATTTCTCCGTGCACTCAGGTTCCATAAACATGAGCGGTCTCGGTGTGCGGTCGAACATGGTTACTTTAACGCCGAGTAGGGAAAAAATGGATGCGTATTCTGAGGCAATGACTCCGCCTCCAACGACCGTAAGGGACCGAGGAAGGTAAATCATGCTGAGAATGGAATCGCTATCGAGAATGTTCTCGTGATCGACATCAATGTCAGGAGGTGTCCGAGGCTTCGATCCGGTCGCGATAACGATGTACTTGGTGCTGAGAAAACTGGACGAGCCTTTGAGTGTTGTTAGCGAAATGGTGTTCTTGTCTACGATCGCCGCTCTGCCGTGAAAGTAGGATATTCCTTGGCTGGCAATGTATTCTGCCATGAAGTCAGTATAGGATCCTAGGACTGAATCGAGTCGTTTCATCAAGGTAGAAACCTCCATGTTGTCTTTGAGTTTGAAATCAAAGACGTCTGCGTTTCTCCGAAGGGTCGTGATCGTCAGAGCCGCTTCACGAAGAGTCTTGCTAGGAATGGTTCCGTGATGGACGCATGTGCCGCCGACTTTGTGCTCACGTTCGATAAGCGCTACCTTGAGCCCGGCATTGGCCCCTTGGATAGCTGCCTTTTGGCCACCAGGCCCAGAGCCGATAACAATCAGGTCGAATTCTTCATCTATATTCATATCTCCATCGCCGATACCATGGCCTTTACGTCGTCTTTTTTATTGAGGAGGTCCTCAGCGTCATCGGGATAGAAATTTAGATATCCGAAAACAGGGTCCTTGATGAGTTCGTTTGCTTTGAAATTCGCGGGATTGATAATCCAGCTAGCGAGCAGTTGCGAGAGATAGGTCGCTGCGGATTCTTCTCTGAAACCAGGGGCCGATTCGTAGCGCTTATAGTAGATGGTTGTTATCTGCAGTTGCTCGGGCAGTTTCCAGTCAACGGCGACTTTGGCCGCAATTTTCCGGTGGAAAGCGCCGACGAGCTGAGCCACGCTTTTCTTGTCGAGCGAGAGATTTTTCTCCTTGGTTATCTTAGCGATCAATTGAACGGCGATGGGCTTTCCTACCGAATGGAGAAGTCCGCAAAGGAACTGCCCCTCGACATTGCGCCGGCGCTTGCGGGAAATCTCTTTACCATAGGCAGCAGAGGCGAGGGCGTGTCGAAGGAGTTGAGTTATCTGAGCTTCGAACCCTGGAGCTTTGAACAAGTCGCTCTGTACGGATACGGCAATTGCGATTTCTCCTAGCAGATTCATGCCGAGGCGGGCGACGGCTTGCTGTAGCGATACGATCTGGTCGCCTCCGCCGTAGGCGGCTGAGTTTGCGATTCTCAAGACGTGAGAGGCGATGGATTGGTCGCTATGGATTAGCTTTGAAAGATCGCTTACTTCAGCGTTGGGGTCATTTGTCAGCGTAAAGACTTTGCTGGCGACCCTTGGCATGACCGGTAGCTCGAGGTTGGATGAATTCAGCCCTTCCTCTAGTTCGGCAGCGATGAGGTGTTTTGGGGATGTGGACGTGGTTGGATTGGACTCTTGGGTCATGGGTCTTTGCGTGTGGAAATCCTATCAGCCGTGCACTCATGAGTTTGTTGCAAGGCTCAAAACTAGATCGTCATACACCCGAAATTGTTAAGTGATTTCCCCCTCGGGTTCTTGATAAGCTCCTTCATTGCGGGATGCGAAATACTGGGATTCATATTTTGGGGCACGAAACGTGTCCGAATATAAATAATTCCATAAGTTTACTATGAGCATTAACCCTTATTTTCTACTTCTTGCTAATTCGGGGCTAATTGCATCGATTTTGATAGAAGAGAGAATAGCTGTCTAAACATGGAGGCTGAAGTTGGCCATCGTTGTCTAATGGCATCGCACCAAGGAATGCCAAATTGGCTTCTAGTCGAGGGAAGACGGGGCTGCTATCGAATGAACTTCTTGCTTCTCAGCTCGATTTTAATTGGTTCACGCCAATATCTGTGTTCATTGCGTAAAATATGTCAGGATTTGTTTCTGGACAAAGATACATCAGTGAACCGGAGCCGGAGCTAGGCTTGGGAACGGTAGTAAGTGTTGGCAATTTCCAAGTGGGGATCGCATTTCCGGCTTCGGGTGTGGAGCGGATGTACGCTTCCGATACACTTGTACTTAAACGGGCCCGCTTTCGGGAGGGCGAAAATATTTCATCCCGCGAGGGAAAGACTTACCGAATAGACACCGTTGAAGAGAAAAAGGGGTTGTTGTACTACTATGCTGATGGGTTGGTAATCTGCGAGAGCGAGGTTTCGGATTCGGCCAGTTTTAGCTCGCCTCATGATCGGTTGCTGAGCGGCCTTGCGGATCCAGGGGAGGTGTTCGATCTACGCTACCGGACTTTGAGGGTGCAAAACGAGTTGCGCCGCTCTCCCATGCGGGGATTTACAGGGGGACGAGTGGACTTGATACCCCACCAAATGTACATACTACATGAGGTCTCTGCCCGACAATCTCCACGAGTTTTGCTGGCGGACGAAGTTGGGCTGGGAAAAACTATTGAAGCTTGCCTGATCATTCAGCGATTGAGATCGATTGGCAAAGCGGAGCGAATTCTAATTCTTGTACCAGAAACATTGATTCACCAATGGTTTGTAGAATTGCTTCGCCGGTTTAATCTTTGGTTTAGCATTTTTGACGAAGAACGTTGTCTCGCAGCGGAAGGAAGTAATGCTGGGATGAACCCCTTTTTAGATGAGCAATTGGCTCTCTGTAGTATTGGTTTTCTTGCGGGAAATGAGACGAGATCAGCTCAAGCTATCGAGGCAGGTTGGGATTTGATCGTTGTTGACGAAGCCCATCATCTAGAATGGACACCCGAGTATCAGAGTTCAGAATACGAACTGGTAGATTCGTTGGGGCGTGAAAGTCCAGGACTGCTCTTGTTGACGGCTACTCCAACTCAATTGGGCATTGAAGGTCACTTTGCGCGATTGCGCTTGTTGGATCCGAATCGCTACAGCGACCTTGAGGCTTTCAAGCAAGAGATGGATGGCTTTGAATCCGTGGCCCGCGTGGCGGGAAAGATCGTTGATGGGATGGGTCTCACCTCGGCAGACAGATCTGCCTTAAAGGCCATCTTCATCAAAGACCTAGAAGGGCTTGAGAAGAGATTAGCGGATTACGATAAAGGTAAGCGAGGAGGTAAGGAGAACCTTCTGAAAGCATTGCTGGATGAACATGGCACGGGGCGGGTTGTATTCAGGAATTCCCGGGCGAATATGACGGGCTTCCCTAAGAGAATGTATTGTCCAGCGCCCCTGAGTGCTCCGAAAGATTCAAAGGCACTCCTCAATCGATTGGCGAAAGAGTTCGAAGCGGAGTTTAGCGACAATGAACATGAGATCCGTTATTCCTTCGCAGATGATCCAAGGATGGACTGGCTGGTGTCTCTTTTGAAAGGGAAACGAGACGCAAAAATCCTCTTGATTTGCAAGTCCAAGAGGAAGGTATTGGCCATTGAATCTGCGTTGCAGGAAAAGCTAAATGTGAAGCTAGCACTGTTTCATGAAGACTTGCCGCTCGTACAGCGTGACCGAAATGCGGCATGGTTTGCGGAGCCGGAGGGCGCTAGAATTCTAATTTGTTCGGAGATAGGCAGTGAAGGAAGAAATTTCCAGTTCGCCCATCACCTGGTACTGTTCGACTTGCCGGCAAATCCCGGATTGCTCGAACAGCGGATTGGTAGGTTGGATCGTATTGGACAAACCGCTACCATTCAGATCCACGTACCGTACGTTGTGGGAACCGCACAGGAATTTTTGGCCGACTGGTACCATCAAGGCTTGGATGCCTTTGAAGTTTGCGCTCATGGAACCGTGGAGTATCGGGATGTTTTTGGCCTGCGCGTGTTTGAAGAGGCCCTTGGATACGGACGGGGTAAGAAAGGTTGCAACCGTGAGTCGCTCGAGGCCTTTGTGGATGAGACGATCGCTTTTCGCGAGGAGCTCACTGAAAGGCTGCGGCATGGTCGAGATAGACTTTTGGAGTTGAACTCGTTTGACAAGACCGTGGCGAATGAAGTGGTGGAGCGGATCCGTCGAACGGAGCATGATAGTACCAGTCGCAGTATGCTATTCGAACTACTGGACCACTATGGGGTTCGAATCGAAGAGCATGAAGGAGGCGAAGTTTTCTTAGATGCCCGGCACGCATACGTAGAGTCGTTTCCTCACATACCGAGAGAAGGGATTTTGGTTACGTTTGACCGGGAGCGAGCAATCGTGCGCGAAGATATTGGTTTCGTATCGCAAGATCATCCGCTTGTGCTCGAATCGATGGCTTTGTTCGTAAACTCGGAAGCTGGAATCTCAGCCTTCAGTATAAGGGCGTCTGATGTATCCAACCTTTTGCTGGAAGCGATATTCGTTTTGGAGCCAGTGGCCCAAGCCAATTTGCATGTAGATCGCTTTATGGCCCCCACACCGATGAGAGTGCTCGTCGATATTCGGGGTAGGGACCTTACCCATGAACACGACCCAGCCTGGGAGCAAACTCAACTAAAGGACGGCTCCCTGAATCGATTTTTAGAGAATCCAGGCTTCAATCGCGAAGTACTATTGGCGATGCTCAAAGGTGCGGAAGAGATCGCGTTAAGCGAATCCGCTAGTGTTAAGCAA
>JAUHWE010000078.1 GCA_030424825.1 Verrucomicrobiia bacterium | reverse complement strand
CAAAACGCTTCAATTCTTTCGTCAGTTCAACTCGATTTAAAAGGCAGTTCGGCAGGTGGTGGAGAGTTACGGAACAACATAAGGATGGATCGTGGCATTTCCACATGCTTCTGGAGTGCGGTGTAGACGTGAGAACGAATTTCGATTGGAGCGAGTATTGGAAGGCGAAGAAGCGTAAAAGTCGGAACTTGCGAGCTGCTTGTTCAGTGAATCACCCACTGAGGAGTTGTTGGGAAACAACGAAAAAAATGATTGAGGACTCCAACGTTATTGGCCGCATCGAGATTTTGCCTATTCGAACAAACTCTGAAGGGTGCGGGAAATACCTTTCGAAGTATCTGACAAAAGGATTCATCGACAATCAGAGATCAGATAAAAAGCGAGGTGAACGTAGGAGGCTTACTGGGAAAGGTTCGGGTGCGGTTAGAAGAGCATCAGCTAGATTCGCGTGGTACTCGAATGGTTCAATCGCTTATCGAAAGAAACTAGGTCGTATAGCTGAAAGATTTGGAATAAGAGATTTAAGCGGATTCAGCGAAAAGTGGGGACCTCGTTGGGCTTATCGGCTGAGGGATCATTTGAGGAGCTTACCTGAACTAAATTCTAAAGGTAAACCAGTCGCGAATTTTGAATACGTGTATGAATGGATCAAGTTTGGTAGCAAGAAGAAGAATCCAAAACTTCACGAAATTCTTTGTGAGTTTGGCGAGTCTGAATACGGAGAAGAATTGAGCGTTCAGAGAGGATCTCAAGAGATTGAAGAGATAGCTAAATACTTGGGGAAAATCGCTGAGAAGCTGATATTTAGGGACCTAGCAACAATGGTAGTGTCACCACAAAATGAAAAAATACTAAGACAGAATAATGAATACAAATTACGTAGAAAAAAAGCTGCCGTTTCCGTTAGTGAAAGTTTGGAATGAAAATGAGAATAGATTTTGCCAAGAGTATGAGATACCCAATGAAAAGAAAAAGGATGTACTGGTGAAATTGTACCCATTCGTTGGATGTCCTGATTTGAATGCGGAACTATTCGATATTCACGCTGGGAAGAAATTCATCGCAATTGAGTACAAGGTCATTCGAGAAAACGAATTGAACTATCTTGTAAGCCCTTACTTCTATGAATCAGGGGGGACAGTGATTGATTGGGTTTTGCTTTGAACTTGATTACAATTCGATTGCAATTCTTTGGTCGTTATCACTTAAGGAGAAGGAATCCCTTTAATGCTCTAAATGAAAATTGAAAGTTTTGACGAAGATCTATTCGAGCTCAAAAGCTTTGCAGCAAGACTAGAAAAATTTATCCAGGTTGAGCAGCGCTTTGTTCCGGAAAGCCTCGTTTTGAGTTTAAATGCGAGTTTTGGCTCTGGTAAAACTACTTTTTTGGATATGTGGAAACACCAGATTCTGCAAGAAAGCTCGTTCAGCGAAGACCCTATAGTAGTTGATGTAAATGCGTGGAATGATGACTTTTGCGGTGATCCACTAGTCGCTCTTATTAAGGGGCTTATCCAGGGTTTAAAAATTGAGAATAAAGAAACTAGTGAATTGGAAGAGGCTGCCAGAGATGTCGGATGGTTACTAACTGCATACGGGAATCAGGTTTTAAACAAAATCACTGGTCTTGATTTAGTTGCAGCCAATGAGTTCGTTGAAAAGAAAGCTTCAGAAAGATTGGAAAAATCGAGCCCACCAAATGATTTTTTTGAACTTTATGAAAACAAGAGCAAAGCATTGGCAGCTTTAAAAAATGCTATAAAGAATATAATCAAATCTGAAAATCGAGTTATACTAGTTCTTGTCGATGAATTAGATCGGTGTAGACCTGACTATGCTATTTCGTTTCTTGAAACCATTAAACACGTCTTTGATATTGCTGGAGTCGTATTTGTCTTAGCAGTTGATCGTGGTCAATTAGAGTGTTCCGCGAAAGCTGCTTTTGGTTCAGATCTGGTATTTTCTGAATACTATCGTAAATTTGTACATCGAGAGATTCCGCTACCGATTGTTTCGCAGACAGGTTTAGAGAGATTAGCTGAGAGGTATATCAACTGTTATTTGAAGAATGATGTAAGAAATTGCATTGCTAATATTGATATTGCAAGTATCCGGAATTTAACTAAAATGATGGGGTCTCTGCGTTTGACGGTACGTCAAATACAAGAAGTTTTTAGAATAATGGGGCATGTATTCGATTCTGCTAACATAGAAGGGGGATCGTTAAAATGGTGCATAGGAACGGGCTCAATGTTAATGTCAGTTCTTCGCTTAGCTCGCCCAGGTGATTACCATAAATTGGGAACTCTAAGTATGGATAAATTCGAAGCAGCGGAGCTAGCCAGGCTATTGGATATAGATCGTGCAGATTGGTGGTTTTTGTTAATTCTGACGGGAGGAGGTATAGGTCCGGTCAAGAGTGTTGAGAGCGCTGAAGAGATTCTAAAACAAGTAGGTTTTGAAGAAGAACAACTCAGGGGCAAAATTTCGCGAATTGGAGAGTGGTACATGGGATGGGGAAACATCGACACAAGATTAAGTGATGTTTACTCGAAAATTGAGTCAATTTCCTCCTGGTAAGGTTTAATGCAAAACACCTTAAAGTATTACTTGACCAAAACACTTTAAAGTATTTTGTGTCTGGTGTGGGCAAACGTGGACCAAAAATACCGGAGGGTGAAAACAGAACGCCTAGAGACGTTGTCGTTGGGGTCTGTTTGACGAAAGAGGAGTCTGATACGATCGATAAAGCAGCTAAGGAACTTGGCTTTAGATCGAGGTCTGGATTGATTGCTTTCATCATAGAGCCACTCGTTAAAGATGGTTTTTCGGGAATGTCGTTTGTCCGTTTGGGTCGACGTTTTGCTAAGCTTTGGGGCAGTAGCGCAAAGGCCAAAGTCGATCTGAGCCAGTTTAACATTTTTCGCAGATCATCGATTCCGAACGTCGATGCTGTAAACCAAGAACAGAAATAGAAGAACCCCCTCGGAGCCGGGAAGCAATCAAGGGGGCCTTCACTTAACCCGAAAGGATTAGAAAATGAAAAATAGAAATGACTGCTTAGTAGTCAATGGATCAAACTCGATACTGATCAATAAGTCGGTAGCCTCTGAGCTTCTGGGGGTCTCGATGCGAACGATAGATAGGTTGGTGTCTTCAGGAGAGCTAATAAAAGTAAAAATTCGAGGAGCAGTTCGATTTCGTCGTATTGAAGTAATGAATCTCGCTGGAGGTGTTAAGTGATCTTCAAGGTCGAGAAGCGAAGACGTCGAAAAAACGGTGTTCTAGTACTTTCGAGGGTTTACTATCTCCGGTACAGATTTGGGGATATGCCAACTGACAAATGGAAGTCGCTAGGGGTCACTGACAAGCAAGTTGCCCAAAAACGAGCAGATGAGTTCAGGAGAGAATGGGAACAGGAAGCGGACGGCTTAATAGTGCCGAAAACTATCCGTGAGTCAGCTAAGAGATGTCTGAACGAGCATCTTTTGGATTATTTAGGCGACATGAGCCAAAGAGGGAAAGGTGGTCGTAGGGAAAAGAATATTAGGCAAGTACGAACTCGAGTATCTCGAGTCTTTGGAGATTTGGGGTGGAAGCTTGCTAGAGATATCACAGCCGACGGGTTTACCCTCTGGAGGAATAAACAGTCGAATTTGAGTCCAAAGACCTTAAACCACTATTTGGACGCAATATCATCGTTCCTTAATTGGTGCGTCAGGATGGGGCGAATACAAATCAATCCATTGTCAACGGTTACCCGTGTTGACGTTAGGGGGCGGTTAACCAGAATCCGCCGATCCTTGAATGACGATGAACTAAACCGTCTTTTGAATGCGTCTCCCGCCTATCGTTCTATTGTTTACTTTGCAGCTGCGAGAACAGGTTTAAGGCATGGTGAGCTAGAGTCACTTGTTTGGGGGGATCTGTCTTTAGACAGTGATATGGATTCATTCACCGTGCGAGCCAGCCAAACCAAGAACAAAAAGACGGTCACTCTTCCGATGTATTCGGAGCTTGCGAAAGCACTGAGAGAACTGAGACCAACAGACTTAGACCATTCTGCAAAGGTATTTGCGCGGGGTGTTCCGAGGGCTCGAACCTTACGAAAAGACTTAAGATCAGCTGGAGTTGATTACGTCGATACTCGTGGCCGATTTGCCGATTTCCATTCGCTAAGATATACTTGGTGCACGTTTTTGCAGCGAAACGGAGTCCCTCAAGCGATCGCAATGCGTTTGATGAGGCACAGCAGTATTGAGCTAACTTCGAAGCTCTATACTGATGAGTCTTTGCTTCCCATAAAAGAGTCGGTTGATCGGCTTCCAAATTTGTTCTCTGAAAAGTGTACACAAATATTGATACAGAATCCAGACTTAGAGAGCCTATCTGAGTCTATACCTGACGCAGATACAGAAGCAAAAAAGAAAGTGCAAGTGACTGGAGCGGACAAGGTTAAGCGTTTCCTGTCGCAACTAGTCGCAAGCAATAAATTGGTGGAGGTGGCGGGAGTCGAACCCGCGTCCCTTGAGCCTTCACGAAAGGCGTCTACATGTTTGTTTTCGTTTTTAATCTCGCCGATCTAGCCGCGACGAAACCGCGCTGCTTGGATCAGCCAGCCCGCTGATGAAGTACGGCGTGGGCGCAGCAGACAGCCGCCCAAGCTATGCTCGCTAGTCGTCGCCCCCTCCATCTAGCGAGTATCAACGGAGGGGACGTAGCTGGCTTTATGCAGCTAGAGGCATTTCTTCATGTGTGCCATTTATGTGTGTGATGGATATTTTTGCGAGGCCAACCATCATCCTCGACATGCAGCCAGACGCTCCAACTTAAGGTCGAATCCGGAACACCCCCATAAGCGAGCAACGCTCGCTAATTGTGAAAAGTGAATTGTGAAGGAGGAAGTCTCCCTCGGGATCGATCTGTCGGATGCTGTGACAGCAACTGTGACAAATCAAAGAACAGGAATGACTTATCGGCAGAGTGGGCGAAGAAATCAAGTTGAATTAGTCCGTGTGTTCGGGGTAATGTTCCTCCATGTCGTTTTCTTACGCTTTGCCTTTGGCTGCCAACCTAAGTGAGTGGATAACTCAGATGTGGTCCGATCATCTGGCTCCACGCTGGGATTCTTTTCTGCAGGTGTTTGTTGGCGAGGACCTTCTGATTCAACTGGGCGGGATTCTTGGGGCCGTCGTTTTGTCCTACGTGATTACTCTGGGGCTGCACCCTTTGTTTAAGCGTATTACGGAGGCGATCGAGGATCGGGACGATTGGATCGAGGGGGTGATTGACTGGGTGAGCGACAATGTTTTCCGACTGCTCCTTGTGGCGCTCCTGTGGTCGATTTCAATGTATCTAGATGGGGGGACGTCACAGGTGGCAGTGGTGGGGCCTGAAGGGACGAAAACAGTCGAGTCGGCCGAAGCGATTGTGGTAACTGACAGCAGTGGAACAAGGTTGGCTCAGGGCGAAGAGGTGTCGAAACCCGTACAGACGTCGACCAAAAACTATATCTTGGTGAGAGCAGCGGCAAGTATCGCTACGCTTATGCTGGTTTCGGGAGCCTTGCCGCGGGCGATCAAGCAGCAAGTTTACTTCAAGACGTTGTTTTTCGTTTTGGCGGTGGTGCTAATTTTGAACTTGCTCGGGATTTGGAGTGTGATTCGTGAGGGTCTCAATAATATTCGGATCTTTCCGATTTCGAATACAGGCGAAACGCAGGTTACCTTGCTCACTTTTGTAAAGGGGGTGATTGCGATTGCGCTTCTGATACCGTTGACCGGTTGGCTCATCCGGACGTCGGAGAGAAGGGTTAGACGGCTGGAAAGTGTCTCGCCCGCTTTGCAAGTGCTGACTGTCAAGATCCTAAAGGTATTGATCGCTTCGGCCGCCATCATGTTTGCCATCAGCTCGATGGGGGTGAATTTAGCCACCTTCGCTGTACTTGGAGGCGCCGTCGGTTTGGGACTTGGTTTTGGTTTTCAGAAGGTCGTTTCCAACTTGATCAGCGGGGTGATCCTTCTCGGGGACAAGTCGATCAAGCCGGGAGACGTGATCGAGGTGGACGACACGTATGGTTGGATCAATACGCTCGGGGCACGTTACACTTCGGTGATCACTCGGGACGGAACGGAGCACTTGATTCCGAATGAGATGATGATCACGGAAAAAGTGGTCAATTGGTCGTTCAGCGACGATAAGGTTAGGGTGAAAATCCCTTTTGGGGTGTCGTACACCTCGGATATCCACAAGGCAATGGAGCTGGCCCTTCAGGCTGCCAGCGAAGATCGGCGCATTTTGAAGGATCCGGTGGCATCGGTGCGGTTAACCGGGTACGGTGATAATTCGGTCGATTTCGAGCTGAGAGCCTGGATCGTTGACCCTACCGATGGACTAGGCAACATACGCAGCGCGTTTTACATAAGAATCTGGGACCTTTTCAAAGATAACGACATAGAGTTCCCGTATCCACAACGCGATGTACACCTCAAGGATCTGCCACCAGTGGAGGTTCGATTGAAGCGGGAACCGTAAAAAAAGGAGAACCGCAATGGTCCTCCTTGGAAAAATTCAATGAGTCCCCGCTACTTATGGCAGCAAGTCGCTAACCATGGATTTCTCTTCGCTCAATTCCGCCTCGGTGGCTTTGATTTTCTCGCTGCTAAATGCGTTGATCTCTAGGCCTTCCACGATACTTAGTTTCTGGCCGTCACTTTTCATGGGGTAGGAGTAGATGAGGCCTTTTTCGATACCGTATTCTCCATTAGAGTGAATCGCTACGCTAAAGCAGTCATCGGACGCGGTGGGAGTCGTGATCGATCGTACGGTGTCGATCGCCGCGTTGGCAGCGGATGCGGCTGAAGAGAGCCCGCGGGCTTTGATGATTGCCGCACCTCTTTGCTGGACGGTCGGGATGAAGTCCTCGGTAAACCATGCTTCGTCCGTGATGACGCTGGGAACTGAATTTCCGTCAATGGTGGCGTCGAAGTAATTCGGATACATCGTAGAGGAATGGTTTCCCCAAATGGCTAGATTTTTGACCGAATCCACATCGACACCTGCTTTGATCGCTAATTGGGATTTAGCTCGGTTCTCGTCGAGGCGAGTCATGGCGAACCACCGCTCCTTAGGGATGTCCAGCGCGTTGTTCATGGCGATAAGGCAGTTGGTGTTACAGGGGTTGCCGACCACGAGTGTCCGGATGTCGGACGCGGCGTTTTCCTGGATGGCTTTTCCCTGGCTCGTGAAAATCTTGCCGTTGATTCCGAGGAGATCTTTGCGCTCCATCCCGGCTTTGCGAGGTACGCTGCCTACGAGGAGGGCCCAGCTAGCTTGGTCGAAACCTTCATTCAAGTCGCAGGTAGGCACAATTCCCTTTAGGAGGGGAAAGGCGCAGTCTTGGAGCTCCATGACGACCCCTTCCAGGGCTTTCATTCCCGGTTCGATCTCGATTAGGCGAAGAACGACAGGTTGATCCGGTCCGAGAAGATGGCCCGACGCGATGCGAAAGAGCAGCGAATATCCGATTTGTCCGGCTGCGCCGGTAACTGCGACATGAATGGGTGCTTTCATAGAACCCTATTAACTAGGTGTTCGTTTTTGCGAAAGCGACCAAAAAAGCCCAAGATCTTATCTGGTTTTAAGAAACCTAATTCAGCCGATAAATCCGCTGAATGCGAAATCGGTGAAAGTCGATAAGCGGATCGGGGCCTTAAGTTGTAGCGAATCGAGACGCCAAGCTTTCGTAGGCCTTGAGGATTGAGTCTTCTGTCGTTGGCCAGTCGATACACCCATCAGTGATGGAAACACCGTATTTGAGGGACTCGACTGGCGCTGGGAATTTCTGGTTTCCCGGGCCAAGGTTGCTTTCCATCATGGCTCCAATGATCGCGTCGTTTCCAGCCTCAATCTGCTCCAGGATCGCTTGCAGGACTTCCGGCTGCTTTTCTGGCTGTTTGCTGCTGTTGCCATGGCTGCAGTCGATCATGATAGCCTTTTCTAGACCCGCTTTCTCTAGGTCGGAAGCGGTTTTCGCAACACTACTGGCATCGTAGTTGGGTCCTGAGCTTCCACCTCGGAGAACGACGTGGCAATTCTGATTGCCCGCAGTGGTGACGGCGGACGCCTGTCCCTTTTGGTTGATGCCTAGAAAGGTCTGTACGCCTCGAGCGGCCTTGATCGCGTTTATGGCAACCTGGCAGGTCCCGTCCATGCCGTTCTTGAACCCAACGGGCATTGAGAGGCCTGAGGCCATTTGCCGATGGGTTTGCGATTCGGTCGTTCGAGCTCCGATGGCTGCCCAGGATACGAGATCGGCGATGTATTGTGGCGTGATGGGGTCGAGGAGTTCCGTAGCGGTGGGAACACCGAGATCGATAATGTCTCGAAGAAAATTGCGAGCGACCCGAAGGCCTTTGTCGATGTTGGCGGATTCGTCGAGATCGGGATCCATAATCAGCCCTTTCCATCCGAGCGAAGTGCGGGGCTTTTCAAAGTAGACTCGCATGACGAGGCAAATTCGGTCTTTTACGCGTTCGCTTAGCTTGGCGAGGCGGCGACCATATTCGAGGCCCGCTTCGACATCGTGTATGGAGCAGGGTCCCACCACCAACAGAAATCGCCGGTCGTTGCCGAAAATGATGCGGTGAATCTCTTGGCGCGACTGGCTAATGAACTCTGACTGGGCGTCGGTTCTGGAGATTTCCTCGAGCAGCTCGTGCGGAGCGGGAAGAGTATCGGTACGCGTGACGTTGATATCGGAGGTTTGCTTCACGACGGTGATAGTTGGGAGAGCCCGGATTGAATTTCAATTGCGAATTCTAAAAATCTCTCCGATCAGGCTTGGGAAGGGTAAAAAAATAAGGCGGGCAGCCTACCCCTAAGCTGCCCGCCATCTCGTTTTCTTAGTTACCCCAAAATCCCGCTAAGCGGGAAAGTGTTTGTTGTTGACCAGAGCTGATAGAGATCGTCAGGTGTCTGTCAACTAATTTTAAACATTTATTTCGAAATTATTTTCAAAGCCTTGATAGATGGAAACTTCCAAAGCGCACTTTTATTCTCCTGGAGGAGTGTTTATCGTGGAAGGAGAGGATGCGGCTTCCTTTTTGCAGGGTCAATTCTCTCAAAACCTGCAGAATCCTGCGGGATCTAGGGCTTACGGTCTATGGCTTAGCCACAAGGGAAAGATTTTAGCAGACAGCTTCATTCTCAAATCCTCGGAAACCCAGTTCCTAATTGTCAGCTACTTTGGCAAAGCGACCTCGCTGAGGGAGAATCTGGAAAGCCGAATCATCATGGACGAGGTCGAGACCCGATTGCCGGAGACGGAATGGGTTGGGGTTTCTGCTTGGGGTAGCGCGGTAGACGCGGCGCTGGAGTTTGCTGGACTAGAACGACCTCGCGAGGGACGGTTTTCTTCAAGCGAGAGTGTATACGCATTTTGGGGACGTCGCGGGAATGAGCCGAGCTTGGAGATTCTTTTTGGCAGCGGGATGGACCAGGAAAGCCTGGAAAGCAAATTTGAGGGGCGAGGTGTTCAATTGTTGGATGCAGAGGAAGTGAGAGTCCTGGCATGGCGGGATGGATATTTCCAAGTAGGCCGAGATGTTCAAGACTCAGACCTTCCACAAGAAGCGGGTCTTGCCGAAACAGCGGTATCGTATGTGAAAGGTTGTTACATTGGTCAGGAGGTAATGGCTCGTTTGAAATCAATTGGCCGTCCTCGTCGAACCCTCGAGCACGTCTCTGTGTCGAAAGGGCTGAAGGGTGAGGGTCCTTGGAGATTGCTTAACAGTGATGGGTCCCGGGCCGGTGAGCTGCGGTACACGATGAACGATGGAGCCGAAATCTTCGGTGTAGCCATGATCAAGCATTCGTCGACGCATGAAGTTTGTTTTGAGGTCGAAGGACAGGCAGGAGCCGCTGTTCGGCGAGTTGTGAAAGGCTCTGCGGATTGAACTCGAAGCAAGAGTTAAGCCAGATAAGCGAGCTCTTTGGCCGGTTAGGCGCGAGTAAAGTTCAGTCGCAGGTAATGGCGAAGCAACTGGTGAAACGGGCAGATCAGTGGGTGGAGGAGCGAGGAATTAGCCGCGTTGAGGCGATGCGGCAGCTCTTGGAGCTCGTTGTTTCGGGCCGAAAAGGAGAGCCTCCGGCCGGTTTTGAAGGCGTTTCGAAAGATAATTCTAAGTAAACGGATGATTTTTGAGTGAATACGAACAATTCGTTTGACGAGCCTGCACAAGCTCATTCGATTCATCCGGTTTTCTATCTGGAAACATCTTTCATAACCAAAAAACAAAATAAATTCTCATATGAATAAATCCGAACTTGTCTCAGAAATTCAGGCAAATCTTGGCGACGCTTCTAAAGCGGACGCAGAAAAAGCGCTGAGTGCCGTGTTGGCCTCGATCAAAACAGCGATCAAGAAGGCAGGTAAGACTGTCAAGGTGAGCGACAAAGATGCGAAGGCAGCCGTTGCAATCCAGCTGGTTGGATTCGGAACTTTTTCTGTAACTCGTCGTAATGCGCGTTCGGGAATCAACCCCTTGACAAAGGCTCCATTGAAAATCAAGGCGAGCAAGGCAATCAAGTTCAAGCCAGGCGCTGGACTGAAAGACATTCTCTAGTTTCTAGATTTTGTTTTAACTTTTTGATCCCGCAGCTTTACGGCTGCGGGATTTTCGTTTTTAAAGTTCGCAGCATGGCATTGGTGGACCGACTGAAGTACCTATTTGAAAGAAACTACAACGCAGTTCCTGACGTTGTTGCGGCGGCACCGGGTCGTGTTGAATTTATTGGCAATCACACAGACTATAACAACGGTCCGGTGATTGGGGCAGCGATTGACCGTCATGTTTATGTCGCGCTGAGAAGGATAGAGGAAAGCGTTTTCCGTTTCTCAAGTGGTGATTCGCCATTCGTCTCAATTGAAGATCCCTCAAAAAAACGGAGTGGTGAAGAATCGTGGATTAATTATCCACTGGGTGTATATGATAGTTTGATACGTCGAGGGCTCAAGCCATCGGGAGGATTTGAATTGTCGGTAGAATCTGACGTTCCTGCCGGGGCAGGCTTGAGTAGTAGTGCCGCCTTGGAACTGGCGGTGAGTGAAGCTCTCTGCCACGCGTACGAGCTAGCGCTCAGCCGCGAGGAAATGGCAGTAGCGAGCCGGGAAGCGGAAAATGAATTTGTGGGAATGCCCTGTGGGATTTTGGACCAAGGCGTTTCGGCTATGGGGAGATCTGGAAGCCTGGTTTATATCGATTGCAGGGAGGTTCTATTCTCCACAATTCCGCTGGGTGAAGATTACAGTATCTGGATATTCAACACTCATAAGAAGCACTCGCTTGTGGAATCGATGTATTCCAAAAGGCACGAGGAGTGTTCTAAAGCGGTGGACGGGTTGCGGAAAGCGGGACTTAAAATTGAATGCCTAGCGGACGTTTCGCTTGCCGATTTTGTGCGAAACAAAAACTCCTTGGAGAAAACGCTATCCAATAGAGCAGAGCACATTGTCTCCGAGATTGACCGAGTGGATCGGGTAAGGGACTTGCTCGATGATGGGAAGATCGACGAAGCGGGTCAGCTTTTATTCGAATCGCACGCGAGCTCCAGAGACCTTTTCGAGAACAGCGTAGAAGAGCTCGACTATCTGGTTGGGGTTTTGA
>JAUHWE010000077.1 GCA_030424825.1 Verrucomicrobiia bacterium | reverse complement strand
CTCAATCGCGCTTTGATCACCGGTTCGAAATACGTCGACGGCAATCGCCCTCTCTCCATTGAAACGCGACTTGATCGGCGTTTCGTCAAATCCATCTTGAACCTGGGCGATGTCTGCTAGCGTGATACGCGTGCCGTCGCTCGTCACAACCACTGGAATCTCGTCGAAATCCGATTGTGTGTACGCTTGTTGAGACGTTCGAAGCAGGATGTTGCCGCCTTCGGTTTTGATACTTCCCGCGGATAGGTCGACCGAATGGTTCCGCACCGCTCTGACCACCGCATCAAAACTTAAGCCGTACTCTTTCAAGGTCGCCTCTGACACTTCAATGGCAACCTCATAGGGTCTGACCGCTTTGAGTGTCGTTAGAGAGATTCCTTCCAGCCCGGAAAGTTCATCGCGAACGTTTTCGCCCAAACGCTTCATTTCCGCTTCGCTCAGGTCCCCAGCGATCACGACGGTGATCACCCGCTCTTCGAAGTTTCGCAATGTGATCCTCGGACGTTCGGCTTCAACCGGGAATGTCCGGATGGTATCCACTCGGTTTTTCACCTCGTCCAAGGCACGATTCATATCGTAGTTGTCAGAGATTGTTAACGACACGCTGCCGCTACTGGAGCTTGCTCGGGCGTCCATTTCTTCCACGCCCTCTATGTCGAAAAGGTTCTCCTCAAGACGAAGGACGATGCTCTCCTCGATTTCCGTTGGTGTGGAGCCCCGGTACTGAACGCTCACCGATATCGTGCGCGAAGGGTAGTCAGGAAATTCCTGCAGGACAATTTTATTGAGACCAGAGTAGATGCCAGAGGAGACAAGCGCGACCATTAAGATGTTGGCGGCGACTCCGTTGCGGCAGAACCATTCGATAATACGATGCATGATAGGCGCTTGGTTAGAATTGTTAGGCTACGAACGAATGCTTCGGCACCTGGACAAGCGACGAGCAATACTCCTGGCAATCAGGTAGTCATAGTTAAACGTGTAATTTGGAAATAAAGATACAAAATCTGAATGAGAACTTATTGGCAAAAAATCTTAGAAGTTGCGTGCCCCGCCGCCACCTCCGCCTCCGCCGCCGCCAGGACCTCCACGGCCTCCGGCAGGAAGCTCAACCCCATTGGCCTCCGCCCATTCGCGAAGCTCACCCATGACGGGGCGCATCTTAGAAAAATCACCCGATTCTTTAACAGCGAGAAGCTTGGCTTTGAGATCTTCCGGGATTCCATCCCCCGCCGCAGCGATGAGACCGTCGATTCGCTCTCCGATGCCACCGGCACCGCCAGAAGGCGCTCTAGGAGGGCGAGCGCGGTCTGGGGCATCTTCTTTCGGAGCTTCAGCTACGATAGCAACACCCGCTTCGTCCTTCACATTCACCGGCCACCCTTCCAAGGCATAAGGGACTTCCGTTAGACAAAGCTTGTCTCCAGGCTCTAATCCGCTTTCCACCACAATGACATCATCCGTTTCCCAAGCAATCTGAACACTTTTACGAGAAAGGTAATTGTCACTGTCGACGAGTAGAACGTATTCATTTTCGCGCAACAAAACACGGGGAATCACATAGACATCCTCAAGGGTCTTCCCTTCGATCTCAGCCTGAACGAACGAGCCCACCTTCAAGGGGGGACGTCCCTCTTCGCTTCCACCATAGGGATCCCGTACTTGTGCAACGACATAGATCTGGCGGCTGCTCACATCGACTGAACCATCAGACCTTACGATCCGTCCTCTCCACTCGTGAGTATGGCCGCCCACGGTGGACTTTAACGTTACGACGGGACCTTCTCGAAACGATGGATTCTCGCCACGATATACCCATGGCAAGTCCAGAAACGAATACTGAGTGGCCGTCAAAGGAAGCCTCACTTCGGCAAAATCCACGGCATAGACGCGAGCCAGCTGATTGCCCGGTGAAATGTACTGCCCAACATCCACGTTTTTGGTAAGAATACGTCCAGCGAAAGGGGCTCGGATCTTGGTCCGTTCCAGATTACGCTTCGCGGTCGTCACCCTTGCTTTCGCCGAGGCGGTTGACGCGCGGGCTTGCTTGATCTGCGGTTCGCGCAAGGTCAATGGATTGGCTTCCTGTCCCGGATTGAGTCGTTCCCAATCCAGCTTCGCTTGTTCGTACCGGGCGAGTTCCTCAAATTCCCTCAGCTCCGCTTGAGCCAATGCCGCTTCGGCAACGATCAGTTCCGTCTGGTAGTCGCTGTCCTCGATTTCGAGCAGTATTTCTCCCTCTTCGAAAAACGCCCCTTCCCGAAAGTTGGGCGAGATGCTCGTAATGCTCCCTCGCACCTCAGGGATCAAGTTACTCGTGGTTCGCGCTTGAACAGTACCCTGAGACTCGAGCGTAATGGTGTAAGGCTCCGGCTTTAGCTTTCGAGCGACGACTTCAGGAGTCGTAACGAAATTGGGACGCTGCCGCGGCTCGGGGGCCGTGTGCATAAGGTACCAGTAAACCAATACACCGATTCCTAGGAAGACAACCGGAACGAGAATTTGAAGGAAACGTTTAATCATGATCAGATTCGGATAAAAATGGGGATGACAGAATTAGTTTTCAGGTTCGGGCTCGACGTCAAAGCCGCCGCCTAGAGCGAGGTAGAGGTCAATGCGCGCTTGGACGCGCTGGTTGGCTACTTGAATGAAGGATCTTTGAGCAGTGATATTTCGACGCACTGCATCAAGCGCCGTTGTGATGTCGGAAAGGCCTCTGCCGTACTCTTCCCAGGCAAGGGTTTCCGCAGCGGCAGATTCTTCGGCGGCAATCTTCTGGGATTCGTAGTCTCGATCGAACGAGCTTTGATTGCTAAGGGCGTTTTCCACTTCTCGAAAGGCCGTGAGCACCGTATTCGCATAGTTCGCCAGGGACTGCTCGTAGTTCGCCTTCGCCCTTCTAAAGTTCGCTCTTAGACGACCTCCCTGGAACCAGGTCTGGGAAAAGTTCAGCGCTTGGCTCCAGACTCTCCGGTCGATAATATCAAAAACATTCTCTAAATCCCGCGAACTGGTGCCTCTTGTCAAAGTAAGGTTGATACTGGGGATTCGCGCCTTGCTGGTTTCAAACTTCCGTTGCTCGTTCGCTGCCAGAGTACGCTCTACGGAAATCACGTCGGGACGGCGCAGCAACAGTTCTGAGGGCAATCCCGCAGGAACCGGCCCCGACACATCGGGGATCTTCCCGGCGACCGCCAATTCGTTTCCGGGATACCGACCCAACAGCGTTTCTAAAACTCTGACTGAGGATTCCTGAGCACGCAGACGGGCTTCAACGGTGCTCTTATTGGAAGCGACATTCGCCCTTACCAAACGGACATCCAGAGCACGGGCAATCCCGCGCTTGAAATTCTCTTCGACAATCACAGCGCTCGACTCCAGCGCTTCCTGAGTCCGGACCGCCAGATCGTACTGCTGCTCGGCTTCAATCGCGTCGTACCAAGCTTGAGCGACGCGCCCTGCGATAGACAAACGGGTCGCCGCGTAGTCGGCCTGGGCGGATTGAATATCGGCGAGATCGGCTCTGTATCCGTTTCGGACACGTCCCCAAATGTCGATCTCCCAGTTGAACCGCAGGTTGAGGCCAAAAGTTTCTGCAGTAGGCGTTTGCTGGATCCCGTCCGCAGAACTTCTTCGATTCCGGTTCTGACTCGCGGATCCATTCAATGACGGCCACACGACCGAGGCCGCAAATCGCGAGCCGGCGATTTGAGATGCCAGTCGAGCTTCCGCCGCCTTCAAATTGTAATTATGGGCGAGCGCCTCCTCGATGATGGAGACCAGCATGGGGTCATTGAAATCCTGAGCCCAGTTTTGCGGTTCAAAGTTTCCCCGGGTTTCGGTCGAATCCCAATTTCTCGGGGAATCGATCTCGAGCTTTGAGGACTGGTTCTTGGGTGCGGTATAGCACCCAGTAAGCAAAAACACTCCGATTAATGCAGATAGTAAAATGAGCTGACTCACTCCCCTTTTTCCTGGATTCGAATCGACCGAGGGCGAACCGACATTCTGCATTGGTTTAGTGATCAGCACAATTGCCATAAATGTGGAATATTTTCGAAAAATTGATAAGGATGCAAAAAGCTTATAGGAGTGCAACGTGTTCGAACTATTTTCGGTTACACGAAGATTCTTGGACTAAACGGAACCGATGGGTTGAGGAATTGCATAAAAACAAATCATTGCCCGCCGAAATGCCATTGAACTGGGAGAAAACAGAGAGATCCACAAGCAAAACCCGCCTATTCAAGGGTCGTTCAGGCATTTCAATCTCGCGCAAATTTTGAGCCGCTACGCTTTAGCGATTTCCGCATAGGACGCGGCATCGAGGAGCCCTTCCTTCTGCGAGGGGTCCAGCAGTTTTATTTTCACGATCCAACCTTCCTCAAAAGCGGCCTGATTCACAAGCTCGGGAGCCTCTTCCAAAGCGGCGTTGCCTTCGATGACTTCCGCATCCACGGGCATGTAGAGGTCTGAGGCAGCCTTGACTGACTCGACCACTCCAAACGAGGCGCCTTTGTCGAACCTGTCCCCTTCTTCAGGAGTTTCGACAAATGTAATGTCGCCCAAGCTTTGCTGGGCAAAATCGGTGATTCCTACGATTGCTTCGTCGTTGTCCAGCAGCTTGATCCATTCGTGATCGCTGGTATATTTTAGATTTTCTGGGAGGTTCATGAAAGTATTCGAGCAAGCCGCGCGATCTACCGCAAATGGCTTCTATGGATTCAATTCGATGAAAGGAGGTTTCGCTTGAAATATTCGCATGCTCTTTCCTCTCATGTCGACTGATAATTCTGCCTCAGAATAGGCTGCATCGACGAGAGCCGAGCCAATCGCCTCATTGAGTTCGGGTGAAAACGTGCCGGATACGACCGTGCCCACTGCTTGATTCTCGGCTAGCACTTCCGTTTCGCTTCTCACTATCCTCCGGCTGCCGGTTTTGAAAAATACGATCCTTGTTTCGGGGCCGGCGTTTTTCTCCGCTTCCAAAGCTGCTTTTCCCATGAAATCCACTGACTTCTTGAGTTTAACGGTCCACATCAAATTGGCCTGAACGGGTGAGATGTTTTCATTGATCTCATGTCCGTAAAGCGAGTAGCCCGCTTCCAATCGCAGGCTGTCCCTCGCCCCGAGTCCCGCTAAGACGAGTCCCTGGTTCGCCCCTTTTGATAAAATCGACTCCGCCAGTTCATTTGCATATTCGGGAGCCACGAATAGCTCGACGCCCCTTTCCCCCGTATACCCCGTCCGGCTAATCAAACAGGGGATTCCGGCCAAACTACCTTCTTTGAAATGATAGTATTTCAAGTTCTCGATCCCTCCCGCATCGAGATGATTGAGAATTTCAAACGTTTTCGGTCCTTGCAAAGCCAATAGGGCATAGTCACTGGAAACGTCTCTTAAGCCTACATCAAATCCAGCCCGATTTGAATCGAGCCAGGCCAAATCCTTTTCCGTATTCGACGCGTTAAGACACAGCAGGTACTCGCTGTCCGATTTCTTGTAAACTAGCAGGTCGTCAACTACACCCCCGTGCTCGTAGCACATGAGACTGTACAGCGCCTGGCCGAGGGCCATCCTCGAAATGTCATTGGTCAAAACGGAGTCTAGAAAGGCCGTTGCCTCACTCCCGGAAACGAGAGCTTCTCCCATATGGCTTACATCGAACAGGCCCGCAGCGTTTCGCGTACTTTTATGCTCGTCCACGATGCTCTTGAATTGAACCGGCATACTCCAGCCAGCAAAATCGACCATGCGACCTCCGTGAGCGATGTTGAAATTATGGAGTGGAGTCTTCCGGATCGTAGCCATGAAGCGGCCTATCTAGATGCTCGTTACCCAACAAGGCAAGGGGGAATTACGCCTCCCTACTCTCCCTCATTGACGATCGGATTGGTCAATCGACCAATTTTCTCAATCTCCACTGAAACGATGTCGCCAGATTTTAACCACAAAGGCGGCTTTCGAGCCATCCCAACGCCATGCGGTGTCCCCGTTAAAATAACGGTGCCGGGCAGCAAAGTTGTGCTGCCACTGAGAAAGGCAATGATCTCCGGCACGCTGAATATCATGTCGTTTGTATTCCAATCTTGAACGGTCTCTCCGTTGACAGTCGTTCCGATTTTCAGGGAGTTGGGGTCGCCTAGCTCGTCTGCGGTAATCATTCGCGGCCCCATCGGAGCAAACGTATCGAAGGTCTTGCCGCGACACCATTGGCCTCCCCCTTTCTTTTTCTGCCAGTCGCGGGCACTGATGTCATTCCCACAGGTATAGCCTAGGACAAAGTCGAGCGCGTTTTTGACGGTAGCGTTCTTACAGGTTTTTCCGATCACTACGGCCAGCTCGCACTCATAATCGACTTCGTCACTCGCCAGTACCGTAGGAATCTCAACCGGCTGACCGGGGTGCTGCAGCGCGTTGCGCCCCTTGATAAACAATACCGGGTACTTCGGAACCGGAGCGCCGCTTTCTTCCGCGTGAAACTTGTAATTAAGGCCGATGCAAAGAATGATCTCGGGCTCGACCGGAGCAAGAAGCGTTACCACATCCGCCTTTTCTTTCGTAGTCGAGTACACACCGAATAAATCACCTTCGATCCGATAAACGGAGTCCCCTCGCTCTTATCCGTATTGAATTTTATCTGACGAATCAATATATCTAATTATCTTCATAGTCGTTGAGAATGGAAACATCCCATTCTTTTTAACGGATTTATACAAGATTCGAATAATGGCTTTCAAAGTAGCTCATTCACTTCAGCGTGAGTCCGGCAAGGCGGATCTAATTGGTTCACGCTGAAGCCAGCGAGCGACAGGATTGTCAACGTTTCCGGGCAAGATAGACTCCATCGCCCACGGGGAGCAAACTCACGTCAACTCGCGAATCGTCTCGCAATTTCTCATTCATCGCTCGTATGGCCCGCGTGTCCTCATCTTGAATAGAAGCGTCCGCCACCTGTCCACCCCACAAAGCATTGTCTAGCACGATGAGTCCCCCCACTCGCATGAGCTTCAGACAAGATTCGTAGTACCGATCATAGTTCGCCTTATCGGCATCTATGAAGGCAAAGTCTACCTTTCCGACGACGTCACTTTCTACGAGCGCGTCTAGTGTATCGGCGGCAGGCGCGATTCTGAGATCGATTCTTCCCGCCACACCCGCTTTCTCCCAATAACGTCGACCGATGCGCGTCCACTCTTCGCTGATGTCACACGCGATCAGGCAACCTTCCTCGGGCAGGGCCTCAGCCACGCATAAGGCACTGTAACCGGTGAATGTACCGATCTCGATAGCGAGCTTTGCTCCCGTCAATTTTACCAGTAGCGCCATGAACTGGCCTTGCTCCGGTGTGATCTGCATCCGGGAATCCGGAAGGGCAGAGGTTTCCACTCGAAGCGCCTTCTTTAGCCCGTCTTCGCGAGAAGATGCACCCAGCAGGTAATCGTAGATTTCAGAGCCATTATCGATGTACCTTTTTGGCATAGACCTATTCGAATCGATTTATTCGCCAATATCAAGTGCCGCTTTCACAATAACCTCCTGATTGCGTAAACCTGAACAGCCTGTTAGAGTGGCTTCAGAAGACTTCCGGAATCAACCCTCCAGGGCACTCCCCTACAGCAACTCCCCAATCGCCTTATCGATCAAATCTGGGCGGCGCCAAGGAACGAAGTGATTCAATCCTTCGATACGCCAAATTTCTAGCCGATCCATACCGCTCATTATTTTCTCCACATAATCCGCATTTCCCGGAGGCACCAGTTCGTCCTCCATTCCTTGAATAACGATCGTCGGTGTATCCAATTTGGGGAGTAGCTCAGCCAGCTCTATCAATTCGCTTTTGTGCGGAAAGATCTCATCGTTACTGTTGGCCCAGTCTTTTGAGATACTCCACTTCACGAGCGGAAATTTAGCAACGTAGTTGTACCATTTTCTCTTTTCCAATTCCGGATCCATGGAGGGAGCGACCAAAATGAGACCTTTTACAAAGTCTGGGTAATCGAACGCCATTCTAGCGATCACGGGTCCGGCCAACGAGTGCCCTACCAATACTACGTTTTTGGATACACCCGATTGAGAAAGGGCCTCGTGAATTCGCCGCGATTGCTCCTCTATCGATGGCACTGCCTTGAGAGGCTTGCTTAAACCAAAGCCAGGGCGGTCCACCGAGATCAATCTTCCGGATTCGCGAAGATCCTCGTTCATAAGGAAACGAATGAACGCACTCCAGCTTCCTGGGGAACCATGGACAAAAACAATCGAGTTCTCCCCTTCCCCGACGGAAACAAAGTGGATCGATCCGGGATTCGTTTCCCTTGTCTCAAAGCTTGGGGGATCCAGACCGTGGGCTCGAAATTGCGCTGCCGCTTCTTCTTCGGTTATGCTAAAGGACATGCAGCCCGAAAACCCTGAACCCAAAAACACAACCGTTAACCCAAGAATGACTAGGCCACCCAGCCCAAAGCCCAGTCGCTTGATCCGCTTTTTTTTCAACAATCCGGTCATCCTAATCCCCTAATCAACGACAAGCCCCCAATCTACGATTGCGGATAGGTCGGCCCGCGAGGGCTTTTCCTTAAGCCGGAAGGTAACGCCTCTTATCTGGAAGGACCCCGGCTTTCCTGAGTCTTATTAAAAGCGACTCGGGCTTCATAGGCAGGATTCTCAATTCCCAGCCGCTTCATTTTCTCGAGGGCTCTCTTCACGTACTCCGGATTGTACCGACCGCTTTCATTGAAACCCGGATAATCTCTCGTCGAGCTGTACCTCGGATAACTGTCAAAGATTTCACCATAACCGAGAATACGTGGATCCCCCCCTTTTCGAAGCTCTTCCTCCAGCCGGGCTCCCAGTTTCTCCAATATCGATTTGTATTCCGGGTTTGTCGCGAGATTGTTCAGACAATAGGGATCGTTCTCCTTGTCGTACAGCTCTTCCAGCGGACGAGGTCCATATGCGAGCTGCGATAGATCCGAGTCCATATTGTCCAACATTAGCGAATGCGAGGGACTCGCGTCCACATCCTTAAACTCGATACCCACAGGCAAGCGCTCCGGATGGATGTTCCGGATGTAGTTGTACTTTATCGTATGGATTGCGCGAATCGGATAGCCAAGATTATCGTCCCTCGCATGTGTGTGACGTTCCCGTCCGGACAACACGAAGTTTCGCGTCGGATCGACCATTCCCTGCAATTCTGACGTCAGGAGTGGCATCAAACTGCGACCGCTCATTTCAGAGGGAATCTCAGCTTTCGCTGCTTCAAGAAAAGTGGGGGCCAAATCTATGAGACTCACAAAGTCGTCAATGCGACGAGATCCCACTGCGATGCCTCTGGGCCAAGCGATTATCAGAGGCATGTGAACTCCGTATTCATAGTTATTCGCCTTGGCCCTCGGAAAGGCCATACCGTTGTCAGCGGTCACCACTACAATGGTATTAGCCAGTTCCCCACGCTTCCTCAATTCATCCAACATGCGCCCCAAGTGAGAATCAAACCATTGGATTTCCAGTCCATAGTCCGCTACATCTTCGCGTGTTAATTCCGTATCGGGCATGAATGCAGGCACCACAACATCGTCCGGGCTAATCCCGTTTTTCTCTCCCGAGCCTTGCTCGAAAACGCGATGGGCCTCGTGGGCGCCAAACCAAAACACAAAAGGCTTGTCCTTGGGACGCTCCGCCAGGAAATCGGAAAAATTCGCGGCATAGTCCTTATTGGAAATTCCCTTTGCGGGGACAGATGCCATCGTCCGGTTATTGTATTCTGGGCCTGCGGGATTCCGATCCCTCTCCGTCAATCTCCCCGGTCCCCAAGGCTTTCCGGTATACCCTGGGAAATAGCCTTCGGCCTCCAGTAACTCTGGATACACTTTCAAGTGCTTAGGAAAATTAGCCGCATGAGTACCGGCTTCCTCGATTTCCCAAATGTATTTCCCCGTAAGCAACGCCGCTCTAGATGGGCTGCACCCCGGAGCACTGCAATAGGCATTATTGAAAAGCACGCCCTGCTTCGCCAGCTTGTCAAACGTCGGCGTATCCAAAAACTCTGATCCATAGGCACCCATGTGGTGCCAGGAAATGTCGTCTCCGATAGCTAGAAGAATATTGGGACGGTCATCGGCACGCGAGGCAAAACTAAGCCCAAGGGCTAGCAACGAAACCGACAGAAATAGGCAAAAGGGGTGTCTCTTCATAATTAGACTCGACTTAAAGCAGCGATTCCACCTCTGGCAACTTCTTTAAGATGCGGTTCGATAAGTCCCTTTCGTAAACGTTTCCACTGTAGGGGCGGCAGGTGGAATGCATCACTATCTCGGATTCAACATCGCAAAAGAAGCGCTCTACAGTATCTCACGCGCTTCAGCGTGAGCCAAATATCACACCTTCGTCGGCTCACGCTAAAGCGAGTGAGGTACTTTGATTCAATCTCATCGGTAGACTATCCCTTTTCCCCTCAGCTATCCCGCACTCTTTCCCCACATTTCGCGCAACCGCTTCAAGTCGCGCTTCATGGCAGCGAATACCTTTTTCTGGGGAATCTTTATTTTCCGGTCGCCGTGCTCCGCGCCTCCAATGTCATATTCCAGATGGAGAGATACCAGCGGTCGAATCCCGTAGGATCTCAACGCCTTGAAATAGCCATCAAAATCCACCATCCCCTCTCCTAGGGGAACATTTTGCGGCTTCCACTTACCGCCCGACTTCACCCAGCTGAAATCCTTGATAGGCATCGTCCGGATATGACCTGTGAGATAGCTAAGCCCCAAAGGCCAAGAAGATCCTCCATCCACGGTTGCATGACGGATGTCGTACTGGCAACCCAGCCAGCGAGGATCCCGTCCCTCCAGCAGGTGGGCCAGGTCGGTGACAAACGAACCCACCACTTGTCCCGCATGATTCTGATAGGCGCCATGCAATCCCTGTGACTGGTTAAACTGCTCTAGCTCATCCAACTCCGCATCGCTCTGAGACAGAATCTCCTGCATGCTTTGCCCTTTCTTGGGTCGGAAATACCCCATTCGATAGTGTTTAAATCCCAATCTCGAAGCAGTCTTCAAAGACTGGATACTGTCTTTATCGGAAACACTCGTGATTCCGGAAACGAGCATATTCGGCATTAATCCCGCCGCTTTGATAGCATCCGCCGCTTTAGGTAAATCGTCCACCGCTCTACTGGGCTCCACATGACCTTTCGGCCTTACGGTTAGATCGACCCCATCGAACCCCATCTCCGCGGTGGCCTCCGCCATCTCTCTGTAGTTGAGAAACTGGAGGTGCTTCGAGAAAAGATGTACCGACAATTTGTCATTCTCCTTTAGGGACATCGTCTTCGCTCTCGCTGAAGCAAATCCAGTCGTCAATCCGATAGCTCCCGCAAAAGCTAGTTTCCCAAATTCGCGCCGATGTATCGCCATGTGAACAGGATCGCGCGCTACTCCAGATTGTCAGCCCAAAAATCACGGTATCTTGCTTCCACAATTTTTCCCCAGCGCTTGACCCCCACCAACTCAGCCCATAACAAACATCATGGATATCACTTCCCGTTCGGTTCGGGTCATTGACACGAGCCTCTATTTCCTTCCCGTTAAAATGCGGGTACCTCTCAAATTCGGCAGTCAGGTTCTGACAAAAGTCGTCTGCGCTCGGGCCTGCGTAAAGGTGGAAGGCGCCAATGGCGAAACCGCGATCGGCTGGGGAGAAACGCCGTTAAGC
>JAUHWE010000761.1 GCA_030424825.1 Verrucomicrobiia bacterium | reverse complement strand
AACTCGAAGAGGAAAAGTACCACCCAAAGAATTGGCGACCCACGGTCTTAGCCCTTAGCGGCGGCGCTTGGCAACGCAACCACCTTGCCGAGTTTGGCTACCTTCTCACGGCCGGACACGGCATTCTAACCCTAGCCCAGATCATCCAGGGAGACGTCGAGAACAAAGTGGAGCGACGTCGCCAAGGCGAAAGCAAACTCCGCCAGTATATCGTCGAAAACGACTTGGAGGCATTCACCAGTGTCGTAGTGGAGAATGACCTACTTAAAGGAGCGCAGGCAATGCTTCAATGCTGCGGCATTGGGGGATTCAAGCCCAATACGCTCCTCCTGGGATGGTCCGAGAATCCTGATCGACGGGTTCCTTTCTTCAAAATCCTCCGTCTTTCCCTCGAGCTGAACCGTAGTATCGTGATGATTCGGAGTACCGGAGAGGAAAAGAAAATCCTTTGGTCCTCCCCACCAATCGGGACCATCGATGTCTGGTGGAAAGGAGGACGAAACGGCAACCTGCAGCTCGTATTGGCCCACCTCCTCACTCAAAATGGCCAATGGCGACGACACAAGATTCGCATTATCGTGGGCGTCTCTAAAAGCGCTGATCCTGCAAAGTCAGAATCCAAGATTTTGGCTCTGATTGAAGCCGCCCGCGTAAAAGCGACTCCCCATATTATTTGCAGCGACAATATCTACGACGAAATGAGGATTCTTTCCGGGTCCGCTGCCGTGGTCTTTATGGGATTCGAGACTCCCGTCGAAGGGGAAGAAGATGAGTTTATGAAAACGATTTCCGAACGCGTCGGCGACCTGCCCAATGTAATTCTCGTTTCCAGCGCCGGCAACACCTCCCTCACCGCCTAAGAGCGCCTCCATTAGAGATCCCCGAAGCTTGGATTCAGTGACAGGCTCTCGACCTCGCGATCGGCTTCCGCTTCGCGCGAGCGAAGCAATTTGGTTTTAGATACGGTAGAGACGATCACTGCTCTCCTCGTCCATACGAGTCCTTCTGGATAGAATGTACGATTAACTTCCTTGTAGCTCAAGCCACAAGCGCTACCCTACCCTAAATCACTAAACCGCAAACTCACCCCCGAACCCATGCCTTACTCACAAGCCTTCTTTTTCCTCCTCACAGGAATCTTCCTGTCCGCTTGCGGAATTAAAAAAACGGATACAAGCGAACTCAAACACTACGAGATCGCCTATACCGAATCCCCTATCAGAATCGACGGTCGACTTGACGATGACGCATGGAAGTCGGTGTCACCGGTAAAAGACTTTGAATTTCCCTGGTGGACTGCAGGAGAAAAAGAGAAAACCAAGGCCAAGCTGCTTTGGGACGATCAATACCTTTACGTGAGTTTCGTCTGCGAAGATGCCCACATCTGGGCGGAGCACACCGAGCGGGATTCCCCTGTCTACAAGGACGATTGCGTCGAGGTTTTCACCTCTCCCGACCCAGACAATCTAAAGAACTACTTCAACATTGAGATGAATGCAAAAGGTGCCTCCCTCGATTTCCAGCATCCGGACGGGCCTGGAAGCAAAGTGCCCTGGGACCCCAAAGTGGGAATCACCACCACCATCGACGGCACGCTCAATGATGATTCAGACACTGACAATCTTTGGACTCTCGAAGTCGCCATTCCCTTTGCTTCATTTTCACACGTCGCCAAAAACACTCAACCCGGCGATGAATGGCGCCTGAACCTCCATCGTCTCGGCGGACAAACCAATTTCCAGCACAGCCAATGGAATCCCTCGAAATCGGAAAAGGCGCTTTTCCACGCGCCCGAGTTCTTCGGCCGGGTGACATTCGTCAAACAATAAGCCAATCACACAACTCTTTAGCGTCAGCACTCGCACCGGGCCCGCAACCTCATCAAAGGTAGGGCGAGGACCTCCGAGTCCACCGCTTAAGCCGATCATGGAGCAATACGCTTTCGCCCTACCCACGATGCTTGAGCATCTGAACAAAAACCCTGATGGGATCTGCTGGAGGCGAAATATTTCGCTCCTGATTCTATACAAACAAACTACTGATCAATTCTAGCTTCGGGAAGATACCACGGCGCCTTGCGACGTGGCTACGGCACAACTAAACCAACGTTGAATCCACAACTATCCCCAATCGCTCATCGTCGTCGACCAGCAATTGAAACTCCGAAAAATTCGCCCATCGCCCGACGATCCTCGGGTGATCCGTTACCGACAAATTCCCGACGACGATAACGCTGCATCCTGCATTCAGAGCCGACTGTGTACCCGTCTCAGAATCCTCAAAAACCAAGCAGTGTTCCGGACGGTACCCCAACTCCATGGCCGCCTTCAA
>JAUHWE010000760.1 GCA_030424825.1 Verrucomicrobiia bacterium | reverse complement strand
GAAATCGATAAGATTGAGAAGACCATTTTGAATCGATCGCTTGAAAAGTTGGAGTTCTTTGCAGCGAATTGGACTCGACCTTCGACCGATCGTACGGGCACAGAGGATACGTTTGCTCCGATTGAGGCCAAGTTCGTTCGCCTTGTGTGCGAGGCTCAGGATCTGAATCCGGAATCCAGCAATAGTTTCCGCCTTGACGAATTCGAGGTGTGGTCAGCCGAACCGGAACCGAGAAATGTAGCTCTCGCCTCCAATGGGGGCGTGGCTCGAGGCAAGGCGAGGGAAATCGAGGATTTTCCGAATGCCTACGGAACTCAGCATACCAATGACGGGAATACGGGAACCCGTTTCATCGCCGCTTCGGATCGACTCACGATAGAACTGGCATCCCCGACCAAGGTGAATCGGGTTTTCTTTTCCAGTGCTCAAGGTGAGCAAGCCCCAGAGCTTTTCAAGTTTGCCTTCGTCGCGGAGTACCGAATTGAAACTTCGCTCGACGGCGAGAACTGGGTGGAAGTCGCGAATGGGAAGGATCGCAAGCCCGTTAGCAAGAAGCATCCTAATCCGGCCAGAGATATCGAGGACACCAACTTGTCTCACCTCGAATTTCGATTGATTCAGCTCGGGGCGAGCAAGGAAGAGGCGAATCAGAAGAAGGAGTGGGAGAAGGAATTGGCGATAACCAAACGAGAGATTTCAAAGCTGCCGAACTTGCGTACAGCCTGGCTGGGCAAAAGAAGCGAGGAAGATGCCAAAGGGCCCTTTCATGTATTCATCGGAGGAAGTCCCCAGCGACCCGGCCCTGAAGTGCTTCCGGCGAGCTTGTCCACCTTGAGCGAAGTGACACCTGAGTTTGAATTGTCCTCAGAGTCGCCGGAGGCAGAGCGGCGCCTAGAATTGGCAGATTGGATAACCCATCCTGAAAACCCACTTACCCCCAGGGTTTTGGCAAATCGGATTTGGCATTATCACTTTGGTGCCGGGATCGTCAATACGCCCAATGATTTTGGATATATGGGTGGCCGTCCATCGCATCCTGAGCTACTTGATTTTCTCGCTCTCGAACTAATCGACAATGATTGGAAGTTAAAGACACTGCATAAGAAAATTATGATGTCTAAAGTTTACCGCCAATCTTCGGAGTGGCGGGAAGATGGAGGGGAAGTAGATTCGGACAGTCGACTTCTTTGGCGCTTTCCTCCTCGCCGGCTTTCCGCAGAAGAGATTCGAGACACCGTTCTTGCTGTAGCGGGAAAGCTGAATTCGAAAATGGGTGGTCCGGGATTTCGGCTGTATCATTACATGCGTGACAACGTATCCACCTACGAGCCTTTAGATGAGCATGGATCCGAAACCTACCGGAGAGCGGTTTACCATCAGAATGCGCGAGCTTCCGTCGTGGACCTGATGACGGAATTTGACCAAGCGGACTGTACGCTTTCGATTCCCCGTAGATCCGAGACGACGACTCCACTGCAAGCGCTGACGATGATGAATCATCAGTTCACGATCGACATGGCCGAAAGTATGGCCAAGCGAGTGCGAAAGCAGAGTGGGCTCGCTCTGGACGAACAAGTGGTTCAGGCGTTTCGCTTGGCTTACCAACGGGATCCTGAAAAGGAAGAGATTCGGGTCGCGACAAAAGTGATAACGGAACACGGACTTCGAGCGCTTTGTCGCGCCGTTCTCAATTCAAACGAACTCCTCTATTTGGACTAGGCTATGCGGGACGAACTAGAAGCGTATTCAAGACGCCGATTTCTCGGCAACGTCACCACTGGGTTGATGGGGGTCGGCTTGAGCCACTTGCTTGGCTCGGAATCGTTAATGGCTCAGAAGGCGGCTCGCCAGACATGGAAGCCCGGTGCGGGCATGACACACTTGAAGCCTCGAGCAAAACGAGTGTTGCAGATCTTTTGTCCGGGCGCGGCTTCGCACATGGATCTGTGGGAGCACAAGCCCATGCTAGAGAAATACGACGGTAAGCCGTTGCCGGGTGAGGAAAACATGGTGTCCTTTCAGGGGAAGAATGGACCGCTGATGCGGAGCCCTTGGGAGTTCAAGCCGGCTGGGCAAAGCGGAAAGATGTTTTCCGCCATGCTTCCGCATATGGCGCAGCACGTCGACGACATTGCCTTTTTCCATGGGATGCAGTCGAAAACCAATACCCATGGTCCGGGCTGTGTATTCGTAAATACGGGACATCCGTCGGAAGGTTTTCCAAGTGCCGGGGCATGGGTCAGCTATGCGCTTGGAAGTGTGGTGGATAATCTGCCTACCTATGTTGCTATTCCCGACATAAGAGGCGAGCCGCCCAATGGGAAAGCCAACTGG
>JAUHWE010000759.1 GCA_030424825.1 Verrucomicrobiia bacterium | reverse complement strand
GACCTGATGGAGGAGATCATCGGCGCGGGTCGGGTCGATCTCGTTTGTGTCGGCCGCGAACTCATCCGCAAGGGGTACATCGAGCAAAACGCCGAAAAACATAGCGTACTCGAATTGACGAGAAAGGGAAAGGCCGCCCTCCGTGACCGTACTCCCATCCGATTGACGCAACCCAGCGTCGCCAAAGAATCCGTACAGCGGCGTCACCCTTCCTCCACCGGGGGCATCGAGTGCAACGAGGAGCTCTTCGCCATCCTGCGCACCCTTCGCAAAGAACTCGCCGCAGAACAAGGAGTCCCCCCCTACATCGTATTCTCCGATGTCACGCTTCGCGAAATGGCCCGTGACTTCCCGATCGACGAAGACCAGCTTTCCGACATCAGCGGTGTCGGCATGGCCAAGCTCGATAAATACGGCGATATGTTTATCGAAGCCATTAAGGAGTTTCTGGATACGCATCCCGAAGTGGGCATCGAAGACTACGAGCCATCCGTCCGTTGATGCGACATTCAATCGATTTGCTATCCCAAATTGTAGGGCCAGCGCTCGCGCTGCGCCGCGTGGTTAGATCAACGAGAAACCCTAGGCAAACGCGGCATAGCGCGAGCGCTAGCCCTACGAAAGGAATCGCCTTTCAGGTAGGGCGTGACGGCTCGACACGCCAGACCCTACCGGTTTGTCAACCACTTTACCCCATTGTAGGGGCGTCGCTTGCGGCGACCTCGTGTGAGAGTTCACGTGCCTTCTGCGGATCGCCGCAAGCGACGCCCCCACATTCCACCACCCCGCATTTGTAAATCCAATCACCCCCTTCCAAAACCCAACGACCATTAAGACTTACCCCAAAAGCCTATTCCTGTTTCGGCGCGACTTGCGGGTCGGCGACAATACCGGACTCATCCAAGCCCTTTCGCAATCCGAGGAGGTCGTTCCGGCCTTCGCCCTCGATCTACGACAGACCGAACCGCACAACTACCGCAGCGTACCGGGACTCTGGTTTCTTCGTGATTCGCTGGAAGATTTGGATCGCGACCTGCAGCAACGAGGCTCCTCGCTCTTTCTCTTTCAAGGCAAGCCTCACACCTTGGTCGAGCACTGGGTCAATGAGCTAAAAATCGACGCTCTTTGGGTCAACCGAGACTACACACCCTTTAGCCGGAGTCGGGACCAAGCCTTGGTGTCCGCCTGCAAAAAGCAGGGCATCGCCTTTCACTCTTGTAGCGATCTACTCCTCAACGATCCTGAGAAAGCCCTGAAAGCGGACCAGACTCCCTACACGGTTTTTACTCCCTACTTCAATCGAGCCCGCACGATTGAAGTCGGCCCCGTTCGAAAGATCCCCACCGGGAAGGGCAGATTGATTTCCCCGAAGGCGGCCCCGAAAAGCGAAGAACTGCTAGAATCCCTGACCCAGAAGCTCCCAGAATACCCCTCAGTAAAAGGCGGCAGCAAAGAAGCCAAAAAAATACTTAGCAGATTGTCCAAACTTTCAAACTACGCGAACGACCGCGACATTCCGGCTCTTGAATCGACCAGCCACCTATCGGCTCACCTGAAGTTTGGGACCTGTTCGGTCCGCGAGGCCTACGGAGCCGTAAAACGAAAACTGGGCCCGGAGCATCCTTTGATCCGACAGCTTTATTGGAGAGACTTTCTAACTCAAATCGCCTATCACTTCCCTTCCGTATTCGGAAACGCCTTTAAAGAGAAATACAACAAGGTCCCTTGGAAACAGGACAAAAAGGCATTCGCTCTCTGGAAAGACGGCATGACCGGTTTTCCGATCGTCGACGCTGGCATGCGGCAGCTCAACCAAACGGGATTCATGCACAATCGTGTACGCATGGTGGTGGCCTCCTTTCTGACTAAGGACATGCACATCGACTGGAGATGGGGCGAACGCTATTTCGCCCAGCATCTAGTCGACTACGACCCCTGCGTTAACAACGGCAACTGGCAGTGGGCCGCCTCGACCGGCTGCGATGCCCAACCGTATTTTCGAATATTCAATCCGTGGAGACAGCAAGAGCGATTCGATCCAGATTGCGAATACATCAAAAAATGGATTCCTGAACTTGAGTCTCTAACGTCTCGCCAGATTCATCGCTGGGAAGGCGAGCTGGGGATCGACTACCCCGCCCCGATACTGGAGCACAAAGGAGCTGCCATGAAAGCCAAGATGCTCTTCGACGGGCTATGATCGCAGTGAAACTTTTCGGCCAGGTATTTGACTCCCTTTCAATCACCCATATCACGTTCGTAGATTGACCCCAGTTCAATCGTAGGCTCAAATGAGCCAACCGTCACGACAAGCCATCCAAAATGAAACCCATTG
>JAUHWE010000076.1 GCA_030424825.1 Verrucomicrobiia bacterium | reverse complement strand
TGAAGACCCCTTTGCCCCCGAAGATAATGGCTACTTCAAAATGCTGCGGGAGCAAACCTCTTGCGCCATCGCCATGGGTGAGCTCTTCAACAATCCGCACGAATGGGTCAACCTGATCACGGAGCGGCTCATCGACTTCGTCCGTATCCATATTTCCCAGATCGGCGGAATCACTCCAGCGCTCAAGGTTGCCCGCTTAGCTGAATGGTTCAATGTGCGCACTGCCTGGCACGGGCCGGGGAATACTTCGCCAGTGGGCCATGCGGGCAATGCTCACATCGATCTATCCATCTGGAATTTCGGGATTCAGGAACAGACGGATTTCGGTCCGGAGACTTTGGAAGTCTTCCCCGGGACGCCGACAATTGAAAACGGCTATATGCACGTCAACGAGGCTCCCGGATTCGGCATCGACATCGACGAGGCGCTCGCCGCCAAGTACCCGCTCCCCGAGGACCCTTGGTACCGCCCCATCGTCCGCCGCCCAGACGGCACACCGGTCCGACCGTAAGCCGCAGCCGGTCCCGCTCGGAATTATCGCATTTTCTCATAACACCCCATTTCGGGGTGTTATCGCATTAGAACGACGTGAAAAATTAGAGTATTCACCTAGTTTCGAGTTGAATCCCCCGAAATCCTGGGGTGTTATCGGAAAATGTTACAAAAAGTTGTTAGGTAGAAAAAGAAATGGAATTAGTTTTAGTAGTTTGCACGATCTTAGGTGGCATCACCGCAGTTTGGTTTCTCGTCGAGAAAATCTACAAGCCGAAGCGGAAAGCCAAGGAGGCACTGACTTCCGATGTCCAGTCATCACAGCACAAAACGACAAGTAGCACGATTGATCCCAAAGTATACGGGGCTAGCCAATCAGGAAGGCACCCGTTTTTTATAAACGAACCGTCTTATTCGATAAAAGAAGGATTAACCAAAGCAAAGACTGAAGACAAACTACTGTTCATCGTCATCTACAACGAAAGACACCCAAGTAAAAGCAAGCTGTTCTACTCTCTCGGATGCTTCATGGACTACTTCACAACCAAGCAACTAGTAGAAGATCACTTCGTTACTGCTCTTGTGCCTAGCACCGATCCAGATTCCAAAGAATTAATTCCTGAGAACGATCCTCTCGAAAACTGTCGCTGGATAGTTTTAGACTCAGATAAGCAGGTCATCAAAAGTGAAGGCGTGTATGCAAATTCTGACGAAGGTCTGAAAAGAGTTAGATCAGTAATCGCAATAAATCAAAAAGCACAACTAATCGGTGGTCACAATTCCGGGGGCTGCGCCCCCTCCATCGTGACACCTTAGCGTTAGATCGGAAACAAATCTCGATGACGCTCGCAAGATACACACTTTTTATAGCATCAATATTGATGATGCCTTCTATTGCTGAGGAAACTACCAGCAAAGAGGAAAAAGAGTATATTGATGGAGTACGCTTAAATGCCGAAAAAGGAGATTCTAATTCTCAAGCCAAACTAGGCTACTATTACCATGTCGGAAAGTCTGGGGTTTCGTTGGACCTCCAGAAAGCCAAGTATTGGTATGAGTTAGCGGAGAAACAGAATCATCCAATGGCGTTATACGCATTGGGTGGTATGTTCGAATTTGGGCATGGTGTTGAAGTGGATTTTAAAAAGTCAGCTGAATACTACCTAAGAGTAGGGGAACAAGGAGCACCTGCGGCCCAGCGAAAATTAGGAATATTGCATCACCTTGGGCAGGGCTTGCCCAAGGACAATGTAAGGGCCTATTTTTGGTTAATGATCGGAGGTATTGATAACGACAAGTTTACGAGAGACGCCTTTGATGGAGCAAAGAGTGAAATGACAGTCGATGAGATCTCGGAAGCAGAACGCTTGGTCCAACAGTTTGAACAAGAATCTAACAAATCACTCCAGTCAACGGAGACAAGCTCCGTCGACTGAGTTCGGCGTTAAGTATAAAATGAATGTATGGATACAGCTGCATGATTTTTCCAGCGAGGATCTAAAGGATCCTTCGTCCGAGAATGCATTGAAACTCTACAATGAGTTTGATTGGGATAGTGAAATACTCAAAGAGGAAAACGCAAACGCTGAAGGAATAGAATGCTGCGATCCTGGAATGGGCTTTGTTTCTGATGATCATTCAATCCTCCATCTAGTCCCGACGAGTACCGGTGCTATGGTTCACTACCATTTTCGCAAAGCAGGTAGGTTTTTAGGTCTATTTCCTACAGTCAGGGACGAAGCGATATCTGTTACCGATTATCCCTCCGAAGAAATTCAGGATTTGGTCTTGGAGCATTACAGAGGAAATCAAAGAAGCGTGAAGGAGCTGCTCAGCGAATTCGGAAATGAAGCCGCTGAAGCCTCGTCATCGGTCTCAGAGCGCGTGAACCAAGCAATCAGGGAAGCACTGTCCGAAGATCTCGATGATCTCCAAGCATTCAGGGATCGTGAAAGCGAACCCACGATGGATTTCGAATCCTTCCTGAAACGCATGAGGAGTGATGGCCGACTTTAAGATCGAGATCAAACGATCGGCCGCCAAAGAGCTAGAAAAGATCCAAAAGAAGGATGGAGATCGGATCATCGAAAGAATTCGAACTTTGTCCACAGATCCCCGACCCCCGCATTCCAAGAAACTCTCGGGAGAGGAAAAGTACCGAATCAGACAAGGTGACTACCGAATTCTCTACCAAATCTACGATGAAGCGATCACGATTGCAGTAGTCAGGGTAGCACATTGAAGAGAAGTATACAAAAGGTAGAAAACAAGCCGTGTCGTACAATTCCAGCAGATCCGACTAAGGGGACCTCCTCGCACATTCTCAGCATTGCATTGCTCCTTTCCTAAATTCACTATCAATTTTTATTATGAGAACATCCAATCCCGCACTTAACGACAAGGTCTTCGATCTCGAACGCTCCGCTACTGGGGACGTAATGACTATCAACGGAACGGTGAACCGTACGGGCATCCTGCTTTGCCTGCTCATGTTCACCGCCGTCTTCAGTTGGGACCGGGCCTACAGTGCCGTTAACCCGGGAGAGCTCTATCCGTGGCTGATCGGAAGCGCCATCGCCGGATTCGTGGTAGCGATCATCACTGTTTTCAAGAAAACCGCCGCCCCCATTACGGCCCCCATCTATGCGGCAATCGAAGGCGTATTACTCGGCATCCTGTCAGCCTTTTACGAGATGCAGTTTCCGGGACTCGTCTTTCAAGCGATTCTTCTGACATTCGGAACGCTCTTCGCCCTCCTAATGGCCTACCGCTCGGGGATCATTAAAGCGACGGAGAATTTCAAGCTCGGCGTGTTCGCCGCTACCGGGGGCATCGGTCTTATCTACTTGGCGACGTTTATCCTCAGCTTTTTCGGCATATCGATCCCCTACATTCATGGCAGTGGAACAATCGGCATACTATTCAGCCTCTTTGTCGTGGTAATCGCCGCGCTCAATCTGGTGCTCGACTTCGATTTCATCGAAAGCGGCGCCGAACGCAGAGCCCCAAAATACATGGAATGGTATGCGGCCTTCGGCCTACTGGTCACGCTCATCTGGCTCTACATCGAAATGCTGCGACTCCTTTCTAAACTACGGAGCCGGTAGGGATTCTATAAATACGAGACCGGAAGACAAAGTTGTGAGGCACTCATGAAAAAGAGACTTGCAGGACTCGTGTTCGCATTGGTCGCTGGCTTTGTGTTAGGCTGGCTAATAAAACCACAGAAGGAGGGAAACCCAAATCATGAGGAGCAAACTCTGAATTCATCAATCGAAAAAAAGCATGATGCATTGAACCGCGAAGCAGGTTTTCCTGAAAACGAGGTCTCTAATTATATTCAGAAAATAGAAGACCTCGAAAAGCGCCTAAATGAACTAATACCGCTGCAGGATAATCTAGAGATGCAGCATCGCAACAACATGTTAGGGATTAGAAGATCTCATGAGGCGGAACTAAAAAAGATAGATAGCATCGTTTTTCTAGAACCGCAACAGGTCGAATCTCTAAAGCAAGTCTTTCAATTGAGTGAAGAACATTCCTACATCAGGAGTAAAAAAGCCATGGCTCTGATAACGGAGGAGGAAGCAGACAAATTGCTAGCAGATCTACCACCTTTTCAACATTTTTTGCGGGCACTTCCAGACATTTTGAATGAAAATCAAATGGTTCTTTATCAAGAAGCTCAATACCTTGAACAGAGGAAGAACCAAAAGAGTAGAGCAACCACCACTGTAGAACGCTTAACGAAGAATATCAATATCGACGGAAATCAAGAAAACCAGTTGATTGAACAATACCTAGACATTCATTTGGGGCCCTCGAGTGAATACGCAAAATACATCGCTCCAGAATTCGAAGATCTACAGGTAGCAGACGTCGTTAAGGCTGAGATTTCATTGGCTAGTAAAGTCCTCACGGAAAGCCAGCTGATCGCTTACATAGAAAATCATCTAAAACGCTACTAACCGGAAGTCCTCGATCATTCACTGCAAGGTCAGTTGTTTCGGGAAAATACGATGTCGCTACCGCCCGAAGTTGGGCCAAAGAGTCGAAAACTGGTACGAGAGATTTGCTCTATGTTGAAAGGAAGCCTACCCTCTGGGATTTCCAGAACAAACGCGTCATCACTAAGCGACCACGTTCCTTCCATAGTCTTTTTACTCCCACCTTCGATGCTCTCCAACCAAACATTACCGGAAGGTTGCAGACGCAGTTTCATGGTGACATCGACTTGAGTGCCCTCCCATTCTCCGGCGAGCCATTCTGACGATACTTTCGATCCTCCCATTGACGGCTTAGAGTCGGTTTCCGCAACCGGTTTGGATGTATTGGCTTTGCTGATATCTTCCGGAAAACCGTACCAATACCAACCGAGATCACTATCCAGACCTACGTTATAGGTGTGGGGCCCACCACTGGGACCCGTGACAACGGTGAACGCGTTCCATCCTTCCTCCAACGGGAAGGCGTTGACGTTGTTGCATTCGCCCGCTTCGACCATTCGCTCCACATGACTGTGAAGCCACTGGGCTCGCTTCCCACCTTCCTTGCCAATATTCTTGCTATAGTATTCGTCAGAAAATAAGGCACCCCCAATGACGCTATGCTCCCGATCCCATCTCCCGGGTGTATTGAAACCTGGCAACTTCGTCAGTAGAGAAACATCATAGGCAACGACGATATTACCCTTGCCTTGGCCACCGCAATTCATCGTTCCAAAGTTCCCTTTGACCGGAACTTCAGGCAGCGGCAATTTGAACGAACCATCACTAGAAATCGGGGCGAACGTCTGCAGCATGCCGGCACCATGGACTCTAAGTGTCAGCATAGGAGTCGCTTTCCGGTCCCACTTGGCAAGCTGGCCTATAATATGACCGTCCTCAAACCCGCCCGGGCCCGGGCCCACCCTACCTGATTGACCGTTTGCCGAACCAGAACAACCGACTAAAACCAATGCGACTGCAGAGGCCGCTAAACTAGCTAATACATTCCTTTTCTTCATCGACTCAAAATAATGGTTAGGCTTTTTAATATATTTACTTTCGGCGCACTTTCGGAAGGTCTGCGTTTCACTCGTTGATTCATTCCGGCGGTCTATCATTAGCTTGGCTCAGAGCGAGGGGTCTCACAATTCAAAATCGTAGGGCTCAGACACGGCACGTCACTTCGAGAGCGAAGGTACTACAATGGGATCGATTTACCTCCAACTAAATGAACTCTGTCCCAGAGAGTGTCAATGGTTCCGATTCACCACCTCTGTTGCCAAGTGCCCTGTTTGGTTGAATTTTGAGTCGCATTCGCGGCAAGGCGCAAGCGCCAGCCCTACGGAAGTTTAGGTAGGGACCGAAGCCCCGGGCAGGACCACTCCTATAGGAAGCGTAGCGATTGTAGGGCCAGCGCTTGCGCTGTGCCGCGTTAGTTCATCCTCAAGGTTATCCGAACCGACGCGGCATGGCGCAAGCGCCAGCCCTACGGAAGATAAGGTAGGGGCCGACGCCCTCGGCAGGACCATTCCCATAGGAAGCGTAGCGATTGTAGGGCCAGCGCTCGCGCTGTGCCGCGTTAGTTTATCCTCAAGGTTATCCGAACCGACGCGGCATGGCGCAAGCGCCAGCCCTACGGAAGTTTAGGTAGGGGCCGACGACCCGGGCGGAAGTGCCCCCGCTGGGATTCCGAATCGAGAGGCAAGCGTTTGGATTTGTTACAGATCGATAAGATTCGAAAAACGCTTACCTGAGCGCTTCCAGAAACTCCTCGGGGGTCCAGGCGCTTTTATCGGACCGCTTGGCTATAGATCCGCTTTCGTCGATCAAGACCGTGGCCAAGCTGTGCATGATCGTATCCACTTTGTCGATCGAGGTGACTCCGTAGGACTTGACTAGATTACGCACGGCGGACTTCGGGCCGGTGACAAACTTGAAGTTACTTCCTTCGATCCCGTAAGCTTCTGCGTATTGGCGAAGCACACCGGGCGTATCGAACTGCGGGTCCAACGTGATGGAAACAAAGTTCACATCCAGCTCTTCCGCTCGGGCCAATTTCTGCAGTTGCGCCATCTTCGACGTGGAGAGCGGGCACATGTTGGCATCCGTGCAGCGAGTAAAAATGAAATTCAGCATCAACGGCTTCCCCTCAAGCTGATCGCTGGTCACGACCTCACCAAACTGGTCAAGCAAGGCGAAGTCGGGCGAATCGTCTCCTTCTCCATAGTAGTAACCAGAAGGAAGCGCCTTGGCCTGTTCTTGCAGACGTTTATTAACGCGTTTCAAGTCACTCGAAAGCTGTTCGTCGAGGGGCCAGATCTTGATTAGCTGGAACGCCCCGTTTTCATCCCTAACAAGCCGGGCCCGAATTTTCTGCCCGACCTTCGCATTCTTCAAGTCGCCAGCGGAGACTTCGAACTTCATGGTCATGGCCGGCATCAGATCAGGAATATCTTCATGAGCCACTTCGAGCAGACCCGCCGCCTCATTGACGTCAGTAATCGTACCGATCAGCAAGTGCCCTTCGGTGTCCCCTTCCCCGAGAGATTCCTCCCTTTGACTGCACCCAAGCAAAAATCCAACCAGCAAGATTCCGATCGAGGCCTGCTTAAACTGCTTATTCACCCAACTAATATTTTTCAGTTTCCCCTTCATTGTCTGGAAATCGTATAAACTATCACTACTCACCTAATGCAATCAACTTTCCGATGACGACAAAACCAGAAGCGTTCCATAATGCGGCTTACAAGCCATTCTTATTTTGGTTTGGCTTTTGCGCGCTCATTTGGATCACCTTTCTCCTCTACGCGGGCGGATTCACCACCAGCATCCGGGCAGGGATGGCCTTCCTTGACTGGCCGCTCTCCAACGGCTCGATCAATCCCGAAGGGTGGCTGGAGAATGAAGATATGATGGCAGAGCACAGCCATCGCCTCCTCGGCGCGGTCATGGGACTGCTGTCTATCGCGCTTTGCGTCAGTGCTTTCATACTGAAAGCGGGCCAGCCAATCCGGAAACTGGGGGTCTGGCTGGTAATCCTCGTCGTGACCCAAGGGTTGCTCGGCGGCCTCCGCGTCAAGCTCGACGCGCTGAATCTCGAGATCGACCACAATCTCTACGCCCAAACCTTTGCCGTCGCTCACGCCACTTTGGCCCAGATTTTTCTCTGCCTACTCGTCGCTTTCGCCGTGATGAACAGCAAGTCGTGGATCCAGCGGCAAGCGGGATTCGCCGCGGCCCCCTCTCGCAGCGTGGGCCTTTTCGGCCTGATCGCCTGTCTGACGATTATTCTTCAGCTGATCATCGGAGCCGTGATGCGGCACAGCTATGCCGGTCTGGCCATTACCAGCTTCCCCTACAGTCACCCCGACGGCTACTGGATCCCACCCGCATTTAATTTCAAAGTCGCCATCCATTTCGCCCACAGGGTCGGGGCCATCGTGGTGAGCATCGCGATTATCGCGTTCGTAGTGAAAATCTGGCGGGAAGCGCAGAGCCGCAAAGCCTTAGGCAAGTCCGCCATGGCGCTGATTGCCCTGCTGGGAATTCAAATCTATCTCGGCGCCATGGTCATTTGGACCGTACGGAATCCACATTCGGCCACGTTTCACATGCTGAATGGGGCCTTTCTTCTCTCAATTTGTTGGATGATGACTCTACGAAGCTTGAAATTTCGATTGGAAGCCCCACACCTGTCTGAACGCGCGCCGGAAACGGACGCTCCGCTCGGCGAATTGGAAAAAACTGGTCACGCATGAGCCTCAAGCAGAGTAACCATCTTTTAACCGCCAGCGAATTGATCGATCAAACGAGCAGGAAAGCCTTTCCGTGGTCTGGATTCTACGAACTTACCAAGCCGCGCTTGAGCCTGCTCTCAGTGATCACCGCGCTGGTTGGCTATTTGGCCGCCCTGCCGCAACGCGATTTAACGTCTTTGCTCAATTTCGTTTGCGGAACGGCCCTGTGCGCGGCGGGTGCGGCAACACTGAACCAATGGCTCGAACGCGGTCCGGATTCCGTCATGGAACGGACTCGCGACCGCCCCATACCGGCTCAGCTGATCACACCGCAAGCGGCATTGATTTTTGGTCTGGCGCTGTCAGTGATCGGGTCTCTGCAACTTTACTACGGAGCCAATCCACTCGCCGGGCTCTTGGGCGCGGCAACGATTATCAGCTACGTGGTCATCTACACGCCCATGAAAAAGGCGACCCGCTGGGCGACCGAGTTTGGCGCCATTCCCGGCGCGATCCCACCCTTGATTGGCTGGGCCGCTGCAGAAGGAACGATTACCACGCTCGGCTGGATTCTCTTCGGGATACTCGCGATTTGGCAGATTCCTCATTTCATGGCCATCGCCTGGCTCTTTCGCGACGACTACCGGAAGGGAGGATTCCCCATGCTTTCCGTTATCGACCAAGGCGGTGACCGCGTGGCCCGCTGGGCCGTGATCAACACGGTGGCATTGATTCCAGTGAGTTTGCTTCCTGTTTTTCTGGGCTATTGCCAGTGGATCTACGGTGTAGTCGCCACGATTTTCGGATTGTGGTTCCTCAAGTACGCGCTCGCGTTCATGCGTTCGGAGAACCGGGACGCCTCTGCCAAAAGCCTGTTTCTCAACTCGATCCTCTATCTTCCCGCCGTGCTTTTCAGTCTCGTGATCGATCGCTGGATACAAGGCTGGTAAAGAATAACGAGACGCCCATGGACATCCATCAAATCCCTGCCCTCAACGCGATTCTGAACTCCATCGCGACCGTGCTCATTGTCAGCGGACTGATATGCATCAAAAAAGGAAACGAAAAAGCGCATCGCTCATTCATGACCGCTGCGTTGATCGTCTCAGTGTTTTTTCTGGCCGGGTACGTATTTCACAAATGGTCGGTTAACTGGCAAAACCGGCCCATCGGAGCGGACGGGGTCGTCAAGGCGATCTACTTGCTGATGTTGCTGACGCACGTCCTTCTCGCCATGGCGATTGTCCCCCTCGTCTTAAGGACCTTTTTTCTCGCGATCAAAGGGCGGTACGAATCCCACAAAAAATGGGCCCGATGGACCTATCCGATATGGCTTTATGTCTCCGTCACAGGAGTATTGGTTTACTTTTCCATATATGTTTGGTTTCCTATGTTGGAAAGTGTCTAAAGTCGCCTTTCTCTCCAACAACACCACATGACCTGGGAAATCTTCTTCGTATTTACGCTGCTCGTCCTCGCGTTGGCTAGCTTCGTCTGGGAAAAGCTGCCTCCCGACGTCACCGCCCTTTCCCTTTTCGCGATTTTGATGGTTTCGGGAATTCTTCCGACGGAGAAGGCTTTCAGCGTTTTCTCAAATCCCGCGCCGCTTACGGTCGGGGCCATGTTTGTCATTAGCGCCGCCCTCGACAAGTGCGGTGTCATCGACCGACTAGCGATTAGCCTGCAAGGCCTTTCCAAACTGACCTATCGCCCGTTTCTTCTCGTCATTATGTTCCTCGCGGGACTGGTCTCCGCCTTTATCAACAATACTCCCGTTGTGGTGGTCCTGCTTCCTGTAGTCCTGACCTTGGCAAAGAAAATAGGAGTATCCGGATCCAAAGTACTGATACCCCTTTCCTACGCCTCTATTCTAGGAGGCACTTGCACCCTGCTCGGAACGAGTACCAATATCATCGTGAGCGGCGTAGCCGAGGCCGCTGGCGAGGCGCCGATGGGGATGTTTGAATTTGCCTTGGTCGGCCTCCCGCTTTTCATCGCAGGTCTCGTCTATCTGACGATTTTTGGGAATAAGGTCCTCCCGGTTCGGGAAACGCTTACTTCGATTCTGACTGAAGAAGAGCGACGGGAATACATCACGGAAGCCTTTGTTAACCATGAATCAAACGTCATCGGCAAGAGCCTAAAGGAATCCGGCATCCAGAATGTCAATGGAATCCGGGTCATTGATATCGTGAGATCTGGCTCTTCTTTGCAAACCCGCCTGGACAAAGTCATCCTCAAGGAAGGAGATCGTCTCGTTCTCGCTTGCCGGGCATCCGGAATCGCCAAAGCCCGCAGCATTTCCGGACTGGATTTGGAAAGCGAAAAGAAGCTCGGACTTGAGCAGATCGCGGCCCACGAAGGAATGATGGTTGAAGCGATCTTGGGACCCAATTCTGATGTACTAGGCAAAACGATCGAGGAAGTGAATTTTCGCCAGCATTTCCGCATGGTGGTTTTGGCGGTACATCGGAAGGGAAAAAACCTGCGGGAAAAGATCGGCTCCTTGAGACTGGAATTCGGGGACACCTTGCTATTGTTGGGAACGGACAATGCGATCCAGAACCTGCGGGCCAGCGAAGACATCATTCTCATGTCCGACAACGCCATTCAGTCTAAGACTTCCAAACTGAAAATCGGCCTCGTTCTCACCGCCGTAATTGGAGTCGTTGTCGCAGCCGCTACCGGAATGGCGCCGATTGCGGTCGCGGCAATTGTTGCCTGCGTCGTGCTCTTCGTAACGGACTGTATCCGGCCTAAAGACGGCTACGGAGCGATCCAATGGAATCTGCTCTTTATCATCTACGGCATGCTGGGCATGGGGGTCGCCATGGAGGAAACTGGAGCCTCTCTTTGGCTCGCCAACAATCTGATTGGAGCGGTCACCGGATTTGTCGCCCCAGAATGGCAACCCTACGTCATGCTGGCCTGCGTCTATCTCCTGACCAATATGCTTACAGAATCCCTCTCGAACAATGCGGCTGCCGTCCTCATGGCGACCCTTGCCATCGGAATTGCGGAAACGCTGGGGGTCAGTATGCGGCCGTTTCTCTTCGCGGTAGCAATTGCCGCTTCGGCAAGTTTCGCGACACCGATTGGCTACCAGACCAATACCTACGTCTACGGCGCAGGCGGGTATCGGTTTTCCGATTTCACGAAAGCGGGGCTACCCCTCAACATCATCTGCTTCATTACTTCCGTTTGCCTGATTCCCCTGATTTGGGAATTCTAGATCAGGGCTCCGGTTACTCTCGGCCCATGGCGCCAAGCATCTGCTTCAAAATAGCAGGCGACCCTGACGCGTATCCAAAAGACGGATTCTTCACATCGAATCGCTGCAGCGGAAATGGATCCGCATCAAAATACGCAATACCCCCCTTTGCCTCCTGGACCATCGCCACTCCTGCAGCAATATCCCAGGAATTCACACGATGAGCGACTACGCCATCCAGCCAGCCCACTGCGACGTAGGCGAGTTGAATCGCGCTGCTGCCTAAGTTGCGTATTTTAAACAACCGTTGTAACGCACGGTCATCACTTTCTCTGTCACCAAC